>JBKEDG010000022.1:0-4406 GCA_047975285.1 Bacilli bacterium
AAAAGTTTTAGCAAATATTCAAGGAATAACACCTTCGATATTAATAACTTCATATGAAAATAATAACTTGATGAATTACTCAACTTTTACCTATTCACTAGTCCAAACAAGGTCGAAATTTGAATTTTCAAATACTATTTCAGTCGGTTGTTATAAAATTCTGAATCATCTTGATAAGTAGAATAAAACGAGATTAAAAAAGGTTATTTTTCTAACCTTTTTTGTTAGCAACTCCAGTACAATTAGAGTTATTATTGAAGTTGAAAGGTATATTACCTTTTGTGTTAATGAGACATATAAATATTTTAATTTACTAAAATAAGGAGGAGTTAAGAATGGATTATATGTTAATTGCAAGGAAAATACTAACTGAAACTGGTGGTGTTGATAATATTGAAAATGCAACTCATTGTGCAACAAGATTAAGATTAGAAGTTTATGACAAAGATAAAGTAAACAAAGAAACACTAAATAGTATTGAGGATGTACAGGGTGTTGTTTTGGGAGTTAAACAAATTCAAATAATACTTGGTCCTGGAATAGTAGATGAGGTTTATAAATCATTTGGTGATTTACTGGGAGAAGTAACACTTTATAAAGAAAAAAATAAAGAAAATAAAGAAAAATTTACGATTAAAGGTATATTTGATATTTTGCTTGAAACTATATCATCTATTTTTGCGCCAATTATTCCAGCAATTGTTGGATGTGGTTTACTAATGGGAATGTTATATACTCTTCAATTAATTGGCTGGATAGATACAGAGTCGGGTATATATAATATACTAAATGTTTTTAGTAATGCTTCATTTTATTTCTTGCCAGTATTTTTAGCGTTTAGTTCAGCTAAACAATTCAAATGTAACCCTTATGTTGCTGCTGCTTTAGGAACGATTCTAGTACATCCTATATTTATTGAAATGGCGGATAGTGGTAATGGAGCAATTAACTTAGGGATTATCCACATTCAATTACAAAATTATTCAAGTTCTGTGATGCCAATCATTTTAACTGTATATTTAATGTCTTGGGTTGAAAAAGGGTGTAAGAAGATTGTACCAAACATGTTTGACTTAATACTTACGCCAGTTATTACACTTTTTGTTTCAGGAGTAATAGGATTATGGTTACTTGCCCCAATTGGACAATATGCAGGTGATTTTGTGGCAGAAGGGTTTGTCAACTTCTATAACCATTTCGGTATTTTAGCAGGTTTGATATTCGGGCTAACTTATCCATTTACGTTAGCAACTGGAATGCAAGTGGCTTTTACACCTCTAATTGCTATGAATCTAACTACATTAGGATATGATTTTATTTTCCCTTTAGATGCAGTATCAAATTCGGCAATGGGTGCAGCAGCAATATATATATTCCTTAAAGAAAAAGATCCAAATTTAAAACAGTTGGCAGGTTCAACGGGAATAACAGGACTTGTAGGTGTAACAGAACCAGTGTTATTTGGAATCGTATTAAAATATAAAAAAGTTTTATTTGCTGTTATGGCTGGTGGTGCAGTAGGTGGTACTATTATGGGGTTCTTTAAAGTTACTTATGCCGGTTTTGGTTTTGTTCCTTTTGGCACGATATTATTAGCATTTGGAGATACATTTGCTTATTATATGCTCGGTTGTGTTTCTGCTATGGTTGTCACTGTAGTAATCTTGCATTTTACAGGTTATAAAAATGAAGTAGTCAAAGAAGCACTTGAATTATCTTCTCCTGTGTCTGGAAAAATTATTTCACTTACTGATGTAAATGATCCAATATTTTCAGAAAAAATGTTAGGTGATGGAATTGCGATATTGCCCCAAAACGGAACTGTTGTAGCTCCATGTAATGGTGAAATAGTCAGTATTTATCCAACTAAGCATGCAATATGTATCAAAAGCGATTATGGTGTAGAAATTCTTATTCATATTGGTATTGATACTGTTAATTTGAATGGAAATGGATTTGAAGCATTTATTAAAGATGGAGATGTTATAAAAATGGGAGACAAACTTGTGGATGTCGACCTTAACGTTGTGAAAAATAAAGGCTTTGATCCAATTATTTGTATGGTTGTTACAAATAGTACTGAATACAACATTGAAAAAAATCCCCCTAATAAAAAAATAAATGTAAAAGATAAAGTACTTAATTTAAGCATAAAGGAGAATAACTAATGAACAAAAAGTTTCCTAAAAATTTTCTATGGGGAGGAGCAACAGCTGCTAACCAAATAGAAGGAGCATGGGATGTTGAGGGAAAAGGAGTCAATGTATCTGATGTCCTTACTCTTGGCTCTCATAGAAAAGAAAGAGAAATTACACTAGATATAGATGAAAGCAAAGTTTACCCAACTCATAGTGCTTCGAACCATTATTATAAATATAAAGAAGACATAGCTTTAATGGCGGAAATGGGTTTTTCTGTGTATAGACTTTCAATATCTTGGACACGTATATTCCCAAATGGAGATGATAATGAACCGAATAAAAAAGGTTTAGAGTTTTATCAAAGAATATTTGAAGAGTTAAAAAAAAATAATATAGAACAACTAGTTACATTATCGCATAATGAATTACCATTAAATTTAGCAAAAAAATTTAATGGTTGGTATTCACGTGAAATGATTACTTGCTTTACTAAATTTTGTGAAGTCGTTTTTGAGGAATATAAAGATTATGTAAAGTACTGGATACCATTTAATGAAATAAATAATTTGACACTTCCATTATGTACGTTTTTACATGGCGGTATTATCTTAGATGGAATGAAAACGTTTGGTGATGGCGTTGATGATCTTAAAATGAGATTTCAGGCAATGCATCATGTTCTTATAGCTGCTGCAGAATGTGTAAGAATTGGTAAACAAATAAATCCACATTTTAAATTTGGGTCAATGACTTGTCATATTACTTTATATCCACTTACGTGTAAGCCAGAGGATATGGTTATAACACAAGAGGAGGACTTACTTAGAAACTGTTTTTGTTCAGATGTGCAATTAAATGGTGAATATCCATACTTTCAACTAAAGTATTACCGTGATAATGATATCAAAATTGATATTACAAAAGAAGATAAAAATATACTAAAAGAATATACACATGATTTTTATGCCTTTAGTTATTATATGTCTGTATGTAGGAGTTCCGATCCTGATGCTGATCAAACTTCAGGGAATATAATGGGTGGTGCGAAAAATCCGTATTTAGAGGAAAGTGAGTGGAATTGGCAAATTGACCCCATAGGGTTAAGATATACCTTAAATAAGGTTTATGATCGCTATCGTGTCCCAATAATGATAACGGAAAATGGTTTAGGAGCTAATGATGAAGTAATTGATGGAAAAATTCACGATACGTACAGAATAGACTACTTGAGAAGTCACATAGAGCAAATGAAATTGGCACTTGATGATGGAGTTGATTTAATAGCGTATACTCCTTGGGGATGTATTGACTTGGTAAGTGTGTCTACTGGACAAATCTCAAAAAGATACGGATTTATTTATGTTGATGCATATGACTATGGAAATGGAACGTATAACAGGTTGAAAAAAGATAGCTTTTTTTGGTATAAAGAGGTAATAAAACAAAATTGAAAAAATATATAACAAAGTAAAAATATTAAAACAATATATACATGCGACGAAAATATGAAAATAGACCTATTATAAATGTCAACTTATATTTTTCGAGTAACTCCTTTGAAAATTGGTGGTCTCGTACCGTCTTATTATTTTCATGTTTTAATGAATCAAGAGTTCTATTAAATTTTTTAACCTTTGAACTTGACGGTTGCATAATCCTAAGGAACGGATCTACATAAATTTCTTCTAATATAATTTTATTATAAGTGTGTAGCGTATAAGTATTGCATCTCATAGAGGTGCATAATAACAAACTACTTACACTCATTTTTGGGACTTAACTAAAAATAACTAAGTGAGTAACTCATATTGAAACGAATTTTAATCCTATTAAAGCATTTAGGGTTATCTTGTAAAGAGTGCATCAAATGAATGACTAATTAATGCATTATATAACAAGAAGTAAAAAAAAGGAGTGAAGTATACTTTCTATGAAATAAATAAGAAACTGAGATTTATAAAGCCTTTAAACATAGGGTTTAATAAATTTCAGTTTCACTATTTTATGTATTGTGGGTAGTCTCGCAACACTCCTTTTTAAAATTAGCGTTCTTGATTGTGCAATCGCATGCAAATAATTAATAGGTGTTTCACAAATTACTAATATTAAAGAAAAATGATTAGGCCTGTATGAAGGGAGACCTTCACGTATAGAACGGTAATAAATTTGTAGGTAAGTAACACTTACTTAGTCGATAGCTTTGAGGGAATGCTCCCATTACTTACTCACTGATATAGTTCATCTAGTAGAAAAGTAAAGAAAATT
>JBKEDG010000003.1:0-6335 GCA_047975285.1 Bacilli bacterium
AAAAAAAAAAAAAAAAAAAAATATTTATTTATTATAGATGTAGCCATTAGAAGATTGTACATAGAACTCCAATTTAAATTTTACATAAATTTTACCACATTATAAATAAAAGGAGGTGTTTATATGGAGGAAATGATTGAAAAAGTAGACCGTAATCTTTAAGAACTTGAAGGAAAGATTAACTCTACAGATAATAAAATTGAAGAATTAAAGTTAGAAAAACAACAGTTGGTAGCAGAAAAAAAGAAGTTGAATTCAACTTTAGTAAAGTTAAAAGTTGCAAAAGAAAGTTATGAAGAACTAAATGGGAGTGTAAATTTTACATTTTGATTTTTTTAAGATAATGGCCAGCAATTTATTTGTGTATTACAGCATTTTATGTAATATTGGCCAGGGTTGTTAATAACTGAATGGTTAAATGGCCAAGATAATGGCCACCACTTTTTTTAGTAAACAAGAGGCTTTGCCTCGTGTTGTGGCCAGGACTGGAACCAGTCCTTTATCCTGCATAATTTGAGAAGACTGTTTTTTTCGAAAATTAGAGCCTAAAATTAGCACTAAATTAAGCTCTCAATATGCTGTTAAATGGATTATCTGGAGACTAGGTTCTATGTGACTAAACTGCAAAAAATAAATTTGGTCACCGAGTGACTAAACTGCAAAAATAAATTTGGTCACCGAGTGACTAAACTGCAAAAAATAAATTTGGTCACCGAGTGACTAAACTGCAAAGGTAGGTTTATGAAAGAAGAAAGTAAAGTGAGGTTACTTGCTAAAAGTGTAAAGACAAAGAGAATCTATACAATAATCATAGCTACATATATTTTGATGTCGCTTCCATATTTAGTATTCACAAATATGCTCTTTAATTTTTTAATAACGTTCTTGCTTATAATGTGCATGTTAGGATTTTATTTAAATGAAGGAATTAATAAAAATGATGAGATAAATAATTTAGGCATAGATTCAGTAGTTTGTTATCAAGGCTATGTAGGAAAGATAGTGGAAGTAAAAGAAAAAAGTTTTATAGTGCAATCAGGAAATAATCAGATGGAAGTTTCGAAACGATTTTGTTCCACTTGGAATCACGACTAGAAGATTATTGTGTAACTGATGGAAAAGTTTAATTTAAAATAAATATCTAAAAGATAGGTTAGTGATCTATCTTTTTTTGTGGAGAGAAAATGGATAAAAGAAAATTAGGAATTATACCAATCTTGGTAATCTTAGCAATAGGTTGGTTGATAGAAAATGGGAGCATACATTTAAATCAGGAGCAAGTGGTTACAGAAGTTAATGTAGATCAATTGTTAGATAATAAACTTATTGAAGTTGACTCATGTGATTTAAGTGGTGATCGTTTAAAGAATGCAAAAGTGGATATCGGCATGGATACAAATTATGCAGATAGAGATTACTTTGGATACACTAACTCTAACAAACAATTAGTGTATGTACATGCAGATAATATTATTGCTCAAAATGATACTGAAGAAAATGGTGGTTCAAATAGATATTGTAGAGATGAAGCAAAAGTTGAAGGTGTCGAAAATGATCAATTAGATGAAGGCCATGTTATTGCAGATAGTCTTGGTGGAGTTAGTAATGCTTACAACATCACACCTCAAAACTCATATTTAAATAGATTTGGAACACAAGCTGAATTAGAAGATGAAATGAGAGAAGCATTATATTCAGGTAGTAGTGTTACAAATTTTAATGCATACATAACATATGAGGATAAGTCGATGATTCCAACGGAATATCAAATTAGTTATGAAATCGATGACACATTAAAATCACACGATTTTATAAATGATGGTCAAGAAATTTAAGGAGAGTAAATATGGCAAGGATTAGAATTGAAGTTGATGATGAGTCAATGCGAATATTAGAACAAGTAAAAGATGATATAGGAACAGAGCATAATGCAGTAGCAATATCACATGCTTTAAAATTCTATAACGAAAGTAAAGTAATGCAAGATAATAAATTTATTTCCTCTGAACTAGTTCTAACAATTGAAGAAATTGTGAATAGTAAAATAGATCGTGTTATGTCGCCTTTATTTTCAAATGCAATTGATACTAAAATTTTAAAAAGTATAATTGAATATGATATATTGTCAGACAAACTAGGTAGAGAACTAGATGAATTTGTACTAGATACATATAGAGGTGAAGCAATTAGACAACTTAAGTTAGATAAAAGAAAGCATGCTAAAGACTTTGAATGAGTAAGGTTATACTAAACACATTCTATTTGAATCCGAATAAAGGCGATAAAGAACGAATTAGTAATTTAGTAAACTATATTGCAACTAGAGAAGGTGCAGTCAAATCTAAAAACTATAATCATGACTCAACTCAGAAGCAAGAAAAGTTAATATATGAAATTACTAGTGTGCTACCCAATGTTGAGGATAGTGCACTTTTTAAACATTATTGCTTATTTCCTACAAAGGAGAATGCTAGTCGAGTTATCACAGAGGGTCTTAATCAGTTAAATAAACAAGGTGAAGTAATAAAAGATTCCTCAAAGCTTTTAAATTACATTGCAGAACGACCAGGAGTTTTAAAGAATGAAGTAAAAGAAATTGATCATGGATTATTTACGTTTGATGGTGATTGCAGTAGTATACCAGAAGAGCAAAGAAAAATGATTGAAGCAGGAAGTAATGTGTACCATCATACAATATCGATTAAACTAGATGAAGCTAAATATATTGGCATGGATAGTAAAGAGGAATGGGAAGCATTAGTTAGAAGAAATACTATTCACTTTGCTAAAGGGTCAAACATTAAATTAGAAGATTTAGGATTCGTAGCAGCAGTGCACGAAAATGATGTAAGTTTTCATGTACACCTAATGCAATACTCGAAGTCTAATGACAGGAATATGTATTTCAGTGAACATGATTTAAATACAATTAGGAAAAATCTAACTAAAGATGTTTATAGAAATTACATACATGAATACGGTAACGTAAGAGATGAGTTTTTTAAATCGCAGTTATCAGAAAAACATTTAAATAAACTCCCCAAAGGAACTTTAGAAGAATTACAAAAGATGCTCAGTGAACATAAAGGTAGAAACTTTTATGGATACTTAGAACCTAAAGATAAAATTAAAGTGGCTAGTATATTGGATAAGATATTTAAATCTAATGATGACTTAAGAGAGAAGCTAGATTTATACTTAGAAAGTCAATTGAAATATAAAGGCTTATTTGAAAAAATTGAAGGTAAAGAATCGGATTTTAAAGCAGGGATATACACAGAATTATTAAATCCAGCAAAGAATCAGAAGTCTACTTTTCATAATCAACTTATTAACTTGTTGATAAACGATGTAGAAAGTCCACTATTTGAATTCGAGCATTTAAAACATCAACCAGAATACGGTGAACAAATGGAAGGTGTTGAGACTAGAAACAAAAAAACTCACGATGATCTTATGAGGCAAGAATATGAGTTATTTAAAGAGACAATGAACAATCAGAAGATAAGAAACGACAGGTCTAAAAATGTGTCGCTGTTAAAGTATGAAGCATTACTAAGGGATATTAATATCATAGCAGTTAATCCAAGTAATAGAACTTTACGCAGTAAACTGTTTAATCCCACATTGTTTAGTGATTCAGAGGTGAGAAATATTACAAATACTGTTGCACAGTATGAGATGATAAATGCATCTGATTTAAGCCGAGATAACCAATATCTAATGTCAAAATATATGCAAGCAAATTATTATATAAAATTCAAAGAACAAAAGATAATGAATGGGTTTAACATGTTTTCAAATGTGTTAGAACTCCCTAAAGAACTTGAAAAGGATATTATCTTTTTACGTGAGTATGTATATGATCATAAAAGTTTTGGATTTGATAAAATACCTGTTACTATGCAAAACAAGTTTAATCATGTGATAAAAGAAATAATGAAATGCAATCCAGAGGTTGTGGAGAACTTGAATCAAACGGTATTAGAACTCGAACAGCTGTATTTGAAAAATGAAAAAGAATACAATAGAGACAACTTAATAAGTAAAGTTTTATTTGGTACATTTGACAATAATACGGTGACCCAAAATAGATTCATGAATGCATTATTTTCAAATCAGCTATTTGATATGGAGACAAATGAACTTAATGATCAAGTATTATTATTCTCAAAGACTAAAATGTTAAAAGACTTAATTGCCCCTAAAAATGAAAAGGATAGAATTACATGGGGGAGTGATAATTTTATTTCATTGCAGAAGCAAGGATATTTCGACAAAGTTGAGTCAAAAGAGGAATTCACTATACTGCTTAAGAACTTAAAACAAGCAACTCACCTTAAAGAAACGAGTCTTAAGAAAGATAAACAATATTTATATAGTAAGTACATAAATAAACAAATTAAATTAGTGTCTTCAAATCGTAATTTAATGCAGTCACAGTTTATGGAATATCATAGAAATGATTATGTACAAGATACTGCAATTATAAAGCAAGTGCAAAGTTACATTAACTCAAAAAAATATGGAGACTATAAAGCTTGTAGAGACCAGTTGAATAGTCCATACTTTTTAAATAAGTTACCGACTGAAGATAAATCAAAAATGCTTCTTAAGATGGAGTTGTTACTTAACAAATATGAGAGTACGACATGCGAAAAGATTAAAGGTGAGATAAACTTAAGGCTGAAAAGAATTTATGAAGAATCTCATGATTATGATAAAAATACATATCAGTTAACTAATCAGTCATTATTACACTTATTTTCAAGTATACTAAACCATAAAGAGGAAGAAGCAAAACATAATAATAGAATTAAGAAAAAGAAATTTAAATTTAAAAATAAACGACAAATTAACCGATAAAATAGGAGGTGAAAGGGTTGCATTACATAAAGATTTGTGCTATAATAATTACAAGATTGTCAGGAGTTACCCTTATGAGATGATATCAAGTATGAAGGGATTCACGAAATGACCGGTGTTAAAGCACGGCCTGCCGAAGTAGAGGTTAAGCTAATTTAGTTTAGTAAGGGAGGGCTTTATGTAAGGGGGACTACTAATGTAGTCCCTTTTCCCGTGGATATGCAGAAAAATTACGGATATAAAATAAGCGAGCAGTATTTTCGAGAATTAAAAAATAATAATTTATTTTCAAGTGAGGTCTTATGGAACAAAGGTTCTAGACCTTATTTTTTTATCATCAAAATTGATAAGGACACAGCGTGGCTTGCTCCATGTTCGACTAAAATAAATGAGAGTAAAATTAAGAAGTATCCTAACCAGTATGAAAAGTTTAAGTACAAAGAAATAGAACAAGTGATAAGAGTTGAAAAATCACTACCAGTTCCTTTAAAATATTTAGAGAAACAAAGTGATTTTATTGAAGTGGATTCTAAAAGTGTTGAAAGAAAGTTTAACTATATTATTGCAAGTAAAAGGCATCAGCATAAAAAGGGAAAAGTAATAGGTTTGGATAGTCTTAAGATATTAGAACACTACAAAAATTCAGGATCGATAAATAGCGAATATGATAATGAAAATAAGTCAGTAAAAAAAGAGCATAACAATAAAGTTGAGTTCAAGAACACAGAGCAGATGTTACAAGAGTTAAATGGTAAGCAAATGAGTAATTATCATATTGTTGATTGCCCGTGCTGTAATGAACATGAAGCATACGTATACGAAAGCAATATGAATGTAATTAAGTGTAGTCGATTGAATGAGTGTGGCGAAACTACAGTAGTAAATTATGGTGAAAAACAAGTTAAAAAAATCTATGATCAAACTGATAAAAAATCTAATGATAGAAGTCAACTGAATACTACATTTAATATATTACTGGATAAACAAGGTAAATATGAGAAGCATATGCGAGTGAAAGAATATCGAGGTCTAGGAGAAAATGAAATTGTAGACATATATGATTTGAACAATATTCAAAATTTACCTGATGTAGATACTAAAGGGTTCATTCAATTGATTAAGAAACAGGGTAGTAATTTTGCTACAGATTTTAATAAAAGAAATATAGTACATGCGTTGAGAAATGAAAAAGGGGAAATTGAAAGAGTTTTACTTAGAAGTGATAATAAGCAATTGGAAGTTAAGGAAAAGCAAATCAAGTTAACAGATGAAGCGACCTCACTATTTAAATATAAACTTGAGAATGAGACTATTGTTATAGCTGAAAGTCAACTTGATGGATTATCCCTTATAAAGGAGAATTCAAATCTAGGTTTAATTGGACTTACAGGGGTAAATAGAACGAAAGAGTTATATAGATTCCTCGAGGAAAACTACAAAGATATGCTTAATAAACAATTCATTGTTGC
>JBKEDG010000023.1:0-2401 GCA_047975285.1 Bacilli bacterium
GTCCCGCTTTCTTTCCACATAAAACCAATAGCATCTAGTCGTATAAATGTTGCTCCGTTTTTACAATAATCAATTAGTATTCTAGTTGCTTCTTCAAATACTTCATACTCTTTGAAATTTAAATCTACTTGGTCTTCACTAAAGGTCGTCCACACATTTTTCCCACCAATTTCATGGAATAGCGGACTAACACGAGGTCTGACTACATTGTTGTAATTAAAACTTTCATCATATTCTACGAAATAATTATTGTTTCCTTTTAAAAACTCTTGGAACCATTCAGAAGATTTAGACATGTGGTTAATAACAAAATCGTACATTAGACCATACTCATTACTATATTTATTTAAATCAGCCCAAGATCCTAGATCATCTCTTACTTGCTCGTAATCCACTACACTAAAACCATCATCACTAGTATATGGATACATCGGAAGAATATGAACATTTTTTATACTGCTACCTACTTCTTCTCTCAATGTTGTAAAAAGACTGTCAAAACCTTTCTTTTCACTTTTTAGACTATCCCCATAAGATATTAAAAATGAATCCTCTTCGTTTAATTCATATTTAATATCTTGGTTTTCATAAGTGTTAAGAAAGCTCTTAAATCTCTCTATATTTTCAGTCCCGTATATCTCACTGAACAATTCTAATATTCTCATAAATTCCTCCTAAAATTATTGTATATTATTTAGCAAATATTTACAATGTTCTTGAAAACATAAAAAAAACTTTTATTTTGTGTTAAAATACATTTACAGGAGGTTAAAAATGCAAATTGATAAACGAACTGGTGAAAAAATAACCTACGAACTTCATAAAATTCTTAAAACTCACGTTAACATTATTTCTGTCGATGGGATAATAACCTCTAGTACAGATAGTGAGCAAGTCGGGCAATATCACAAAGTTGCTCACGATGCAGCAATTGAAAATGACATTAAAGTTCAATATGATAATTCCATTGAAAATGTATTCGCCGGTGTTAACATCCCAATTGAATTTGAATATAAGGTAATTAGTGTTATTGGTATTACTGGAAACCCTAATAATTATGCAACTATTGCTAGGGTAGCAAAATCTCTCACTGAAACATTAATTAAAGAGTTGTATTTTTCAAATAGAAAGAATTACATAGAGAATGAGATGAAAAGTATTATAGAAATGATCATCTTGAGACAAGATGGTTTTCTTAATATTAAATTAAATAAATTTTTTCATAATACTGAAAAATTTATATTTGCTTCTATCTCGGGAACCGATGATACAATAAATCAATTATACGGATTACTTAGAAAAAATAGAAATGTTTGCCTGTCTAAAATCGGAAGCTCTCTTGTAACCTTATCCAATGATGATTCATTTTACATAAACCAACTTCAGAATACTGATTTGGATTTTAAAATAGGCTTCGGTGAAACTAAATATGATATGACAGGATTATCAAATAGCTACTTCGAGTCAATCAGTTCATTACGAGTGTGTGAAAAATATAATATTCATTACTGCCCATATAATCATTTAAAAACAGAGCTCTTAATTAACACTATTCCAAATGCTGCAAAGTTAAAGCTATTAGAACGATTTTTCTCAAACCTAGATACTGAAACTCTATCTGAAATGACTATCATGTATATGTATTACTTCGAAAGCAATAGATCACTTAAAGACACCGCAGAGAATTTTTTCATTCATCGCAATACCGTTAAATATAGATTAGAACGTTTTAGCAAGAAAACCTCCTTAAATTACATGGATAATGTTGAAGCAGCTCTACTATATTATATGTGTAGAATTTACAATGATAAAGATACACACATAACTTCGGCAAATATTACAATTTAAGTACTATTGTATTTTAAGCTAAATTTAAATGTTATTTGCCATTTTAAATAGGGTAGATGGATAATTTATTATCGCACCTCTCATGCTATCAGCCGTACGGATCTCGTATTCGGCGCTACATTAATATGTTAGTACAAACTAACTTGGATAATGCTCCAGGGGATTGACCAGACCAGGTCGATTCCCATTTTCAATTGATAGTACATTGGGGCTCAATATAAAGTTCACTACATTTCCATTTGCTCGTTTATACTATCCTTTACGACTAGAACTTATTTTCCCCATTTCTTCGCATGGAAAAGTACAATTGTACTTAATATTTATGGTACTTTGTCAGATTCCTACGTATTGTTTTAAGTTTCTTCCACTGTTTTAGAATAACTATTCTAATCCTGTTTCTTAACCAACCTCCAAACTTAGTAATAAATGTTCACTTAAGCTTATACAGTTAAAGAATAATACAACATACAAGGTTCCATATTAAGGCTGCCTACTTTGTTGGCAAAGTACCACTTAAAATTAGAAAAACTACGTACCATAGCTAGCGCTTTTA
>JBKEDG010000024.1:0-54030 GCA_047975285.1 Bacilli bacterium
ATCATATTAATATATTTTATATTTTCCAACTATGCATAATGTGTACCACTTATCTCTATTAACGCACTATCAGATATTTTTTCTACCATTTTATATCCATCACTAAGTGGAGTTGCTTCATCTTCTTTTCCCCAAATCATCAAAACAGAACATTTTATTTTATCTAAATGTTTTGTTAAGTCTTCATTTACAGTTTTTACTAAAGTTTTTTTCATAATAGGAGAAGCATTTTTATAATCTTCACTTCCTGCTTGAATATTAAAATTATATTTACAAATTATAGGTAGTTTTTTTATTTTCTTAAATATTTTATAACTATACAAACGAATATAATAATCTAAATTTCTTTTAGGTTTTATACCTGCTGCTCCAGTAAATATCATTTTGTCAACATCAGCAATAAGATTATAGCATATTGCTACTCTACAGCCAAACGAGTGTCCAATTAGTATTGGATTGACCACATCGATATGTTATAAAAAAGATTTTAAAAATTGAGCATAGTCATATACACTCCATCCACAAGTAGGTTCTTCACTTGCTCCAAAACCTGGAAAGTCAACATAAATAACTCTGAACTCATTTATAAAATAATTCCCAATTGGTTTCATAACCTCAATATTCTGCCCCCACCCATGTAAGAGTACAAGTGTATTTTTACTACTTCCAACATCTTCATAATTTATTTTAATTTCATTATAAATATAATGCATATAAATCCCACACTTTCCATTATTTATATTATAACATAAAACAACATTTATTGATAAAAAAAAAGCCAAAAGGCTCTTATTTATCTTCTTAATCCTAATTTAGAAATTAAATCTCTATATCTTACAACATCTTTATCTCTAAGATATCCTAATAGATTTCTTCTGTGACCTACTTTTTTAAGCAATCCACGCTTTGAATGAAAATCGTGAATATGTTTTTTTAGATGTTCATTAAGATCATTAATCTCTGCAGTTAATATAGCAATCTGCACTTCCGGTGATCCTGTATCACCTTTCTTAATTGCATATTCAGCAATAATTCCTTGTTTTTTTTCTTTTGATAACGCCATAATCTTTTCCTCCTATTTTTTTAATTTGCTTAAGCCCTTGTAGCAGTCTGGAGAATACTAAAACAAAGTGCTTCGCAATAAAATTATATCACATGTTTAATCAAAAAACAATTAAAACTTCAACTATAACTGTGTAAAATTTACTAGCGTACAATACATGTGAGACCTAAAATGATTAAATTTATATTAAAAATAAACTTCATCTTCTAGTTTTGTCAACTATAATAATATAGTGTTCATATTCAATTGCCCAATAAATAAATATATATATATAATAAATTTGAAAATTTATAGTCATTTTTTAATATTAATAACAATTTAATATATTATAATTGAAACTATTGTAATAATTAAGAATATAGTATATAACATCACTCAAAAACATACATTATAAATGGTATATTAGAAATAGATAATTGAGTCAAAATTAAAGTAATAATAGTTGTAAAGATAGCAGCACAAAAACAATTAATTACAATAATAACGAAATATGCACTAGTTGATATCGTTAATTTTAATAATCTAAATATAGTGATAACGAAGTAATAATGAAATATGTAAAAGATGCAATCAAATAAATCTTCACTGCTTATTCCTTCTTATCATTTGTACAATGGTTTTTTTGAAATAATTATATCTAAAGTTAATATATATTCATTCTATGATAAATATAGCACTTTTTTGTTCTTTACTTTTTAATTTTGTTAACTAAACATTCAACGTAAATAAACTGTAACATATATATACTATGCCAAAACTTTTACTAAATTATTCTTCGCATCAAGTCGAACATTAGAAAACTAATATATTAATGCATTTTTTACATATTCAAAGTTTTTACATATGGTTGTTAATAATGTTTTCATATAAATTGAAATTAATAACATAAATAATTTAATTATAAGAAATACTAACATAGATTTAAACGAACTATACGGTAAGCTTAAACAGAATTACGCTTATACCAGACACACCTCTTCTCTGTCTAGATTTCTTAAAAAGTAAGGTATATTATTTCAAAATACATCTTATTAAAAGAAACTTAAAGTTCAAATATAGCAAGAAAAACGATTGAAAACCAATTTGCTAACTTGAAATTTTACCAATCATAATATGTAATAATACTAATTAAATTAAACTAGATAATTTTACTTTCATCTAAACTTTCTAGACATTTTCTGATTTTGCATTCATCATCGTGTAGTTGTTTGATTAAATCGTCAATACTATTAAAAAGCACCTCATCTCTGATTCTACAAACAAAATACAATTCTATATCCTTATTATAAATATTTTTATTAAAATCAAAAATAAAAGTTTCAACACTTAAATCTTCTCTGTAATCTACCGTAGGATTAAATCCAATATTTGTCATTGACTTATAAAAGTTATTATCTATTTTAATTATTGTAGCATATACTCCTACTTTAGGCAAAACAATCATTTTATTAACTTTTATGTTGGCCGTAGGGTAGTCAATACTCCTACCAAACTGTTTGCCTAAAACAACTTTACCACTAACTTGATAATAATACCCTAGTAATTCATTAGTAATTTCTATATTATCATTAAACAAAGTATCCTTGATTTTACTAGAACTTATTTTTATACCATTACGCTCAATTAATTTTACAACATCAATTCTAAATTCACCATTTACCAAATTAAATATATTTTCACAATTTCCACCACCATTTTTTCCAAAAAAATTGTCTTCTCCCATCACAAAATTATTTGTACCAATTCTCTTAATAACCGTATCAATATATGTTTTAGCATCCATATTTTTAAAGTTACTAAAATTAATAACAAAAATTATATCCACACCCAAATAAGCGATTAATTTTATTTTTCTATCAAAAGTAGAAAGCATCAACGAATTAAGAAAACTATCCCGATTATTTACTAAGTAGCTAATCTTTTTATCAAAAGTAACTACACCAGTTTTAAGATTATTAGCTTTTGCATAATCTTTAGCTTTTTTAATTAATTCAGTATGTCCTTTATGTAGACCATCAAAAAAGCCGTGAGCAACAGAAAGTTTACCATAATTTTTAATGTCTTCAATTCTATCAATAAATACTATTTCCAAACTTTAACACCTCTTCTACTTTTTAAAAACTTACCATCACTTTCATAAAAAGCAATTAATTCATTATTGTAATAAAGTGTAACAATTCCTTCAACTAAATCTGTATTTAAAATCTTTCTTCCGTATTTCACATCATCAATAGACTTTAGATCAATTCTAGTAAAAGGTAATGCGATATCATTAACATTAATTATTTTATATTCTTCATTCAATTCGCTACATTCTGTGATTTTAAAGCAGCCCTGTTCTTCTCTAATCAAGTCGGACATAACTGCTACAGTATTCATTTTTTTAGCAATATCAATACACAAACTTCTAATATAAGTTCCTTTAGAAACAACACATACAAAACTTAATTCAGTGTATTTATCGTGTCTATCAATATGTAACAACTCTAAACTTTCAATATGAACCATTCGCTTAGGAATTTTAACATCTTGATTATTTCTTGCATATTCATATAACTTTTTTCCATTAACTTTTACTGCACTATACTTTGGTACCTCTTGTAAATACTTTTTTTCAAAATTTTTAAAAGTATTTCTAATAGTTTTATCATCAATATTATAATTTAATTCATCTATAACATCTCCTTCTAAATCTCCAGTTGTAGTAAGCAAACCTAACTTCATTTTCGTATAATATTTCTTTGATGTTGCACTTAAATATGGAACAAGTTTAGTTGCATTACCAACACATAAAACTAGAACGCCCTTTGCAAGCGGGTCTAGTGTCCCACAATGCCCAATTTTTTTTATACCAATTTTTTTTTGATAAATATTTACAATATCTCTACTTGTATAACCACTAGGTTTATTTACAAGAATTATTCCATTATTCATAAATTTTCGTAAGATATTTTTCAACAATGCTTGGAACAAACTCCGAAATATCTCCTCCAAATTTAGCAATTTCACGAACTTGTGAACTTGATAAAAACATGTGTTGAGGACGACTCATATAAAAAACTGTCTCAATATTTTCATCAAGAAAATAATTATTTGTTGCGAACTGAAGCTCATGTTCAAAATCACTTACCGCACGTAGTCCTCTTATTATTACAGAAATATCGTGTTCTTTGGCATACTCAACCACCAATTTATTCGTAGCAACAACTTCTACATTGTCAAAGTTTTTTATGCATTCAGCAATCATCATCATTCTTTGCTTATAATCAAAAAGATATTCTTTTTTGATATTTATAGCTAGAGCAACATACACTTTATCAAAATTTTTAGAAGCTCTTTTAATAATATTAATATGTCCATTTGTTAAAGGGTCAAAACTACCTGGGTAAATTGCATTCATATACTCATCTCCAATATAATTATTTTTACTCTTCCATAAACTCTTTCATCTACTAGCTTAAATCCTTCATAATTTACCATTTCACTATTTTCAATTTCACAGACAATTACACATTCATTATTTATCTTATTAGATTGTCTTATAAGTTTCAAACTATTACTAACTAAATTTTTATGATAAGGAGGATCTAAAAAAATCAGATCGATTTTCTTATCAATATATTCTAGAGCATTTTGATAATCAATTTGTTTAACAAAAGTATGCTCATTTAACTTGAATTTTTTTAAATTCTTATTAATAACATCAATAGGTAAAGCAGCTTCATCAAAAAAATACGCAAAATCTATTCCTCTACTTAGTGCTTCTATACATAAAGACCCACTACCAGCAAAAAAATCTACTGCTACTCCTCCAGCAAAAAAAGGTCCTATAATATTAAAGACAGATTCTTTTACTCGGTCTGTAGTCGATCTTGTAGCAACAGAATCAACTTCAAACAGTTTACCACCTTTTCTTTTCCCAGCAATTATTCTCATTTACTGCACCCTTTCTCATTTAATCCAAATAATTTTTCTAATTCTCTATTACAATATATAACAAACAGACCTAACTCTCTTTCTAATTCCTTAAATCTACAGTAATTATAGTTTTGACTTATTGCATACGATATACTATCATATTCTTTTTTCTTTTGTTCATATTCATAACTATATTTATCTAATTCATTTACATCTTTTAACAAGATATTTCTTAACTCGATTTTTTTTATTAAATCTTTATCATTCAATAAGAATGCTCTCAATTGTTTAAATTTATCAAATAATTCAGAATCAAATTCAATATTCATATATTACTCAACCCTCTCTCTATTAACGGAAATTGCAATAGATTGGATTAATCCAAGTGATGCAAAACATATTATAGAAAATGTCCCACCATAACTATAAAAAGGTAAAGGAACTCCTGTGAACGGAATTATATTTAAAATCCCAGCAATATTTATAAAAATATGCGCTAGATACATAAAGGCTATACCAATACAAACTAAATACGCGAAAATACTATCAGTTTTTTTTGCATAATAAATTATTCTAAAAATTATAACTGCATATAATAACATAATAAATAGTGTAGCTACAAGACCCAATTCTTCTCCTGTAATAGCAAAAATTCCATCAGTGTGTGCTTCAGGTACATACAAATATTTTTGTGTACTTCCACCAAGTCCTTTACCAGTAATACCACCAGAATTTATTGCAATTAATGAATTACAAATTTGAAAACCAGAACCAATTATTTTTGAGCATGGATCTTTGAAGTCCGCAATTCTACTTATCATTCTAGCTTGAGAAGAAAGGAAATAGTTAATTACTGCCCCATCATATATAACATTAACAATAAAAGTAATAACTAATACAACTGTAATCAACGGTACAAACTTTATAAAACTTTTTAAAACGTATCTAAATTTAAACCCTGTTGCAAATAGCATTACAAATAAGAACAATATTATTATAAGAGTAGTACCAGGATCTGGTTGAAGAAATATTGCTAATAAAACTATCAAAATTGGCAAAAGCGGTATAAAAAACCAAGTGGAGTAATCCATTTTAATTTTTTTACGTATTATATTGTCATAATATTTTGCAACAGAAATTATCAATGCAAGTTTAGCAAATTCTGAAGGTTGAAGACCAATAAAAGGTAGTGGTATCCAACTATGTGAGTCATTAACTTTTGGGAAAAAGAAAACTAAAATTAAAAGAACGACTGCTATCAAATAAAATATATATGCATACTTTTTAAAAAAATTATATTGAATATGCATCATTACAAAATATGTGCCAAATGATAAAAAAATTATAACTAATTGTTTTGCTAATATCCCAAAAGAACTACTTTCTCCAAACACAACACTCGTAATACTCCATGTGCTAAAAATCATTACACAACTCAATATTGCAAGTAGTACAACACAAATTGTAATATATAAATCAGAATATTTTCTATTATTTTTCAATTGTAGACTACCACCTTCACTAAAAATAATCAATTTTTTTCAAACACAACTCTGCCTTTTTCTAAATCATAATAAATAATCGTTCTTGATAAATCAGAAAGTAAATTAGCATATTTTTCATTTTCAACAAATAATTCCTTATTAGTGATTTTGCCATAATAAGTTGAATTTGATGAATCATAATATGTTTCATTATTTTTCCAACTTCCATCAGGAAACACAATTGGAGATGGGCGTTCTACCATTACATCATATCCCATTTGATACGGATTATGAGTCCCAACCAAATTATTAACTGTAGCTGAAACATCTACCATCGATGCAACATCGGATACAACTTTAGGCTTTAATGCTTTATCTTTTGTCCATATTACAAAAGGTACCGACTTTAATTCTCTAAGATCATTTTTATTCAAGTTTTTATAATCATTAGAAACTGAAGAAGTAATCGTATCAGTTTCAAAATCGTAATTAACAAACTTTTTATATTCATCAGTCGGAATACTAGCTGAATGATCCCCGTACAATACAACAACAGCATTATCTAACATACCATTCTTATTCATCTTATCAAAAAATATTTGCAATTGTTCATCTGCATAATTATATGATTTTAAATAATTACTCATTTCAACGCTTAAATCTTCAAATTCGCCTAAATCTAAAGTACTAGCTCCTGCTCCTGCAACAAAAGGATGATGGTTTGTTAAAGTAATCAATTGTGCATAAATTTTTTCTTCTGGATTTTGAGATTTTATTTTAACTAGTTCATCCACTGTTTTTTCATAAAAAACTTTATCATCAATACCAAAAGGTCCTAAAACATCATCTTCAGTGTATCCAAGTTCTTCTTTACCATACAAACCTGAAAAACCTAAATTGGGTAACATGTTATTTCTATTCCAAAATTGTATACTATTTCCGTGAAAAACATATGTTCCATAATTTTTTTCACGTAGAAGTTTTTCAGTAGTTACAAACTCTTTATCCGCATCCGTAATAAAAACCGTCCCATCTGATAATGGTAATAATGAAGTAGATATAGTAAACTCAGTATCACTACTAGTACCATACGACTCCTGTGAATAAAAATTTTTAAAAAATACTCCCTCTGATGTTAGCCTATTTAATGTTGGAGTAATTTCACGTCCATCAACCTTTAAATTAATTGGAAAAGTTTGAGCGCTTTCATAATGAATAAAGTATATATCTCTATTTTCTAAAACACCTGTGTACTGATTAGTAATATGCTGTTGTTTTTCTTCTGTATAAAAATTGTTAAACTGTTTGTTAGCTTGATCATAACTTTCAACATCAGAAAAAAACTTTGTTGACATAACTTTATATGCGTCACTAATTTGGTATGTATAAATTCCAAATGTGCTAACAACTAGTTCACGATTCCATAATTTAGTAATTCTACTAACATCTGCTCCAGTTAGTAAACTAACATTTATTAACAACGATAAAAATAAAAGTGAAATTATTGTTACACCACCATACAATCTACTATGTACAGGAGCCTCATCTATATATTTTCTAACTTTAAAATAACCAATACTAAATCCCAATGGTACA
Organism: Bacilli bacterium; assembly: GCA_047975285.1. Lineage (GTDB taxonomy): Bacteria > Bacillota_I > Bacilli_A > JBKEDG01 > JBKEDG01 > JBKEDG01. The sequence goes on from JBKEDG010000024.1 coordinate 8,062, forward strand.
ATAAAGAATAGCAACATTTTCCACGTTAATAATAAGAATATACTCTCCTTAACATCAGCCAACTGACCTGTTTGAGCAATTTGTCCAAGTGTTAAAAAATTCCCAAAATAACTATAGTAAACATAACTAACCATAGCCATAGTACTAGAACCATATATGAAAAACCACAGAACTTTAAATTGCCACTTTTTTGGAATAAATAAAAGTAATAATAACAACAACATAATTATAACTAAATTACTTATAAAAGGCCTAATTGATAATGAAATATCAGTAATTAAAAACCTCGCAAGAGTATCATTAAACTGTAAAGTAATAAAAAGGGCTATCATTAAATACTTATCTATAAAAAACTTTTTTGAAAACACATACTTAGCTAATTCAAAAAATCTTTTTTTTATTTTGTAAAATTTGCTCATTATAAATCTCCTTGTAATACCCCTATATTATATTACTTTAAATAAATAAAGTCAAATCATAGAATAAACTTATCCACGTAGTCTTCTATCTTTTTTTTGCATCATTGATATCTTTATAATCAATAAGAGTATTATTAATTTGTAATTTTGATGCATAATTTTTATCATAATATTTTTCAATTAAATTTTTTATTATACCATCATAATCTCTATTATTTAATAAATTTATATACTCATCAATATCAGCATCATTAATGTATTTTCTCAATCGATTCAAAGCAAGTTCGATTTCACCGTCATTATCATTGTTACCAACATATTCATCTTTAATTCTTTTAATTCTATTTTCAATGTTTGTTGTAATTGTAATTATTTCTCCATTATGAATACAATCATATAAAACATTTGGCAAAATAATCTTACCTATTCTTCTACTTTCGCCTTCCACGATTACAAGTTTAGATGTTTTACGCAAGCCATCATATAGATAAGATTCAAACATTTTTTGGCTATTTTGCTCACCAAGTCCAACATGCCCTAAGATTGACCCCCTATGATTTGCATATTTTTCAAGGTCTAGATAATCATACTTTAATTTATATAATATTTCAGTTTTACCTACACCTGTATTACCACATAAAGTAACAAAATGCTTATTAAGTATTAATTTATCAAGGTTATTTATTACATGTTTTCTATACTGCTTATATCCAAGGTCTAGTTTTAAAACAGGAATAGCTAATGTCTCTAATAAATTAACAATCGTTGTTGACCTCATACCTCCTCTATAACAAAAAATAATTATCTCACGTTCATATTTTAACAATTCTTCAAATTTTACATAAATATTCAAAAGCTTTGGCCCAAATAACCTAAGTGCCTCCTTTGTTGCTTGTTTTCTACCCTCTTTTTTGTATATTGTTCCAACAATTTTATATTCATTATCATCTAAAATTGGTATATTAAATGACTCTGGAATAGTAGCATTATTATACTCAAAAGGTGTCCTCACATCGACAAAAATATATTTACTTTCATTTTCCAAAATTTCTTCATAAGTAATAACTCTCATATTTACACCTTCTTTTTTATTAGTTTTAACTTTCAGTAAAAAAGAGTATCTTGCAATACTCAGTAAAATTTCTACAGTTTAAATTCTTTATCATTCGTTAATTTGTGAATTGCTTTAATTGTTAACTTTTCAATCCTATTATTATCCACATCAACTACTTTAATTTTAAGAATCAGATTGTTGGTTTCATATGTAACTTCATCTCCTTCTGAAGGAATAACCTCTAGTAAATCATAAACCCAACCACCTACAGTAGGGTACTCAGTTTCAGGCAACTCATCACTATTTAAATATTTCTCAAATAAATCATCAATTGGCTCATCATATTGAACTAAGTAGTAACCATCTTTTTCTATCACTTTTTCTATCACTTCATCATGTTCATCCCAAATTTCACCAACGATTTCTTCAAGCAAATCTTCCATTGTGATTAACCCACAAGTTCCACCATGTTCATCAATAACAATGGCCATATGTGCATTTCGCTCTTGTAGATACTTTAAAAGGTTAGCAGCTTTCATTGACTTAGGAACTAGAAAAGCTGGTCTTTTCATCTGCTCTAAGTTTATTTCTTTCTCCTTTGCCAAATACACTAAGATATCTCTTTCATATATCAAACCAAGCACATTATCTAAATTATCATCATAAAGTGGCAATCTTGAATATTTTTCACTGAAAATAATTTTTAATAGTTCCTCTTTATCCATAGAAATATCAATTCCTACTATATCAGTTCGAGGTGTTAAAATGTCGCCTATGGAAGTCTCATCAAAATCTAAAACACTTCTAACAAGTTCTCCTTCTTCTTCTTCAATTATTCCCTCTTCTTCAATAGAATCAATATAGGCTTTTAATTCAATTTCAGTTGTACTTGCTTCGTTTTCAGCATTACCATATATTTTTTTAACTTGTTTATTTATTTTTAAAATTGGATAACTAAAAGGTTTTAGTATCCTGATTAAAATAAGCAACAATCCAGAAGCAGCAAGTGCAAATTTTTCTGGATGAGATTTTGAGTAATTCTTTGGCAAAACTTCTCCAAAAATAAGTACAATCAATGTAACAAAAAATGTTGAAAAAAGTGCTACATAATTTGTAGAAAGTCTTGGAAACAATTGAAACATAAGCACTGTCCCAAGTGAAGCTGTCCCAATATTAACAACATTATTACAAAATAATATTGTTGTAATTGTAATATCAAAATTATCAAAAATTAATAATGTTTTTTGAGCTCTCTTATCATTTTCATCAGCTAAAATTTTTACTCTTACTCGATTTAAACTAGTATAAGCCGTCTCTGCACCAGAAAAGAATCCAGAACATATAACTAAAATTACAAGTATAATCGACATGCCGTTTGTATCCAATTATCATCACTCCTATTTTTATTTTGGTACAATAATTTTTATATGTTTGCTTAAACATGAAATAGTTGCGTCTCCATCTATTCCATATTCACCATCCAAATTCCATTTTAATTTCTTTTTAGAACGAATAGTGATTTGCTTTGTTTCTAAATGCATTATTCCATTTTTATTAATGTCTGTTTTAACTCCTGTAGTAATATTTTTAATTAATTCAGGTAATATACCAATATTTTTACTATTTAAATTAATTACATCGAACTTACCATCATCCACTCTAGAATTGGGTAAAATATTTTTTAATCCTGCAAAACCTGTAGAGTTGGCAACTAAAAATATTGATGATTTGTGAAAACTTGTTTTATCATCCACAATCAATTCAACATCTAATGGTTCATTTAATTTTGGAATGTCACTTACACCACTAAATACATAAGCTAGGTGTCCAAAAACACTTTTTAATTTAGATGAAGTTGAATAAGATACTTTCGTGAAAGCACCAAAACATGCAACATAAACAAAAAATTTATTATTAATCTTTCCAATATCAATACTTTTAACTATTCCATTATCAATTAAACCTAATGCGTTATTAAAATTTGTAGGAATTTTAATTGACTTAGCAAAATCATTTGTAGTTCCTGATGGAATATATAAAATAGTAGGTTTGTACTCACGCTCTGCAAGTCCATTAACAATTTCGTGTAGTGTCCCATCACCTCCACTTACCACAAGTAAATCAACATTATTATTACTTGCAATTATAGCGGCACTATTTGCATCACCAACACATTTCGTTGGATATACTTCAACAATATATCCTTTACTAGATAATTTTTCTACAACCTTATGAATATGAGTCTTAAATAGTTCTTTTCCACTTGTAGGATTATAAATTATTTGTGCTCTCATTTAAATCAATCTCCTTTGATTTATGAATAGGACACTCTTTTTTATTAGAGCAAGATTCACAGAATCTCTTCCTCATCTCTTTTGGAATAAAAGCTCTAATTTCATCCTCATTATAACCAATTTGGAAGTGAATATCGTCAATTAAAATTGGTCTCTTCATAGCCGATGGGTTCTTTGTCAAAAACTCTATTGCATCATTAAACGTAAATGAATCAAAATCATCGCTACATTCACTTATAACTTTACTACGCTTAGAAACAATATCTTCTAATCCATTATCAGTTCTTTTTAGTATGTTAATTAACTCTTCTTTTTTTAGTTCTTTTACAAACAAGTTTATTTCCCTATATGGAATTTGATGTTTTTCCATCCATTTCTTTGCTTTTCTACAAGAAGAACAACTTGATGTAGTATAAATAGTAACCAACACCGATACCTCCTTTGCCTCTTTAACACATTATAACACATTATAATAAATAATATAACTCATTTTATTTATTATTAATAACTTCCTTGCAACGGTCACATAAATCATTAATATTTGCAAACACATTCCAGCATCTAGGGCAAACATTTCCATCCATTTTTTCAATTTTAACCATATAACCTTCAATTTCATCTAATGTATCATTTGTAAAAATCACATCTGCAGATATGAATAGTTCTCTTAGACTGCCTAAAGTCTGCAATTTTTTAATCTGATTAGATTCTAGATTCATTATTACCTTAGCCTCTAATGACTTCCCTATTACCTTGTTCTCACGTTTAATTTCCATTGATTTAAGAACAGACTTCCTAATGTCAAAAAATAATTCTACTGCTGAAAAGTCTTCATCATTAAACTGTTTAATTTCTGGCAAATTCTCTAAATACACACTTTCTTTTCTTTTTGATAAGCTATTAGTTGCAAAATAAAACTCATCCATAGTATGCGGTAAAATTGGAGTTAGTAAACGCATTAAAATTTGTTCTATATTATATAGTACTGTTTGAATACCTAAGCGATGTTTACTTTTAATACTATCTGCATACAGACTATCTTTTGCATAATCTAAGTAAAAACTACTTAAATCTGTAATATACTTCATTATTTCTTTATATACGTACATAAATTCAAACTCATTGTAATGATTTATAACACTTTTTGTTAAATCATTCAAATTTTTCATCATATATTTTTCAATTAGATTTAAATCATCATAATCTATTAAATCAGTAGCAGACGTCAATGTACACAAATTACCACTTAAAAATCTAAATGTATTTCTTATTTTCTTATAACTCTCAGCTGTTTGCTTCATTACATTTACACTCATTTTTGCATCTTGCTGATAATCTACACTTGAAACCCAAAGTCTTAAAATATCTGTCCCAAATTGATTAAGTAAATCCTTAGGATCAATTGTATTCCCAACTGACTTACTCATAGCATATCCTTTACTATCAAGAATCATACCATGACTTAAAACTGTTTCATATGGAGCCTTTCCATCTATTGCTACTCCAGTAATTAAAGAAGAATTGAACCAACCACGATATTGATCACTTCCTTCTAAATATAACTGAACTGGTCTATCAAACCCAAATTCACTACTAACAGCATAGTGACTACTACCTGAATCAAACCAAACATCCATTATATCCGTTTCTTTTGTAAATATACCATTTGGACTATTTGGATGAGTATATCCTTTTGGTAATAGTTCTTTTATATCCCAATCAAACCATATATTTGATCCGTGTTCAGCAAATAAATTAGAAATATGATACATAAATTTTGGATCTAAAATTTCTTTATTAGTTTCATCATAAATAATTGGAATTGGAACACCCCAAATACGTTGACGAGAAATACACCAATCACCACGATCTTTAATCATATTATACAATCTAACTTCACCCCAATTAGGATACCAATTAATATTATTTTTTATTTCATTTAATATATCATCACGTATTTTTTCAATACTAGCAAACCACTGAGCAGTAGCACGATAAATAATCGGTTTTTTTGTTCTCCAGTCATGTGGATATGAATGTGTTATCATTTCAAAATTCAATAAATAATTATTTTCATCTAAATATTTTACAATTTTTTTATTAGCATCATCGAAATGTAATCCTTCAAACATTCCAGCTTCAGCAGTTAAATACCCCTTGTCATCAACAGGACAAATAACATCTAATCCGTACTCTTTTGCAACAAGAAAATCTTCTTCTCCATGCCCTGGAGCGGTGTGTACAAGTGCAGAACCACTTTCAATACTGACATGGTCACCATATATAACTGGAGAAATTCTATCTAAAAATACATGCTTATATTTTACATCAATCAGATCACTACCTTTAAAACTTTCGACAACGGCATAGTTATTTATTTCAAACTTATTCATTAAACTCTCTACAAGTTCTTTTGCAACAACTAAATATTCATCTTTAAATTTAATTAGGCTATACTCAAAATCCTCTCTAACAGCAATCGCTAAATTACCCGGTAATGACCACGGAGTTGTTGTCCATATAACTAAACTTACATTATTATATCCTTTAAATTTTCCTACCACATTAAATTTCACATAGATTGTTGGAGATTTCTTATCCCTATAAATAACTTCTGCCTCAGCTAATGCACTTTCACTTGAAGCAGACCAATATACAGGACGTAATCCTTTGTAAATTAGACCTTTTTCAACCATTTTTGCAAAAACCTCTATTTGTTTAGATTCATAATACTTATCTAAAGTAATATACGGTCTATTCCAATTACCAAGAATACTATATTCTTTAAATGCTACTCTTTGTAAATCAATTTGCTTTTTTGCATATTCTTTACATAGTTCTCTAAATTCACTAACTGAATAATCTTTACGATTAATCCCTGTTTTAGAAATGGCATTTTCTATTGGTAATCCATGTGTATCCCACCCTGGTACATATGGAGAATAAAAACCTTGCATTGATTTACTCCTAACAACAAAATCCTTCAAAATTTTATTTAGTGCATGCCCTACGTGTAAATTACCATTTGCATATGGTGGACCATCATGTAACACAAACGGTTCATTTCCTTCGTTTAATTTTAATCTTTTTTCGTAAATGTTATTATCTTCCCATCTCTCTTGCATAATAGGCTCATTTTTAGGCAAATTACCTCTCATTTCAAAATTTGTGTTTGGCATTAATAACGTATCTTTATAATTCATAATTCCTCCTATTTTAAATAAAAAAATCCATCCCTAAGGACGAATTTATCGTGTTACCACCTTAATTTTACAGTTCATACTAAACTGTTCTTAAAAAACTTAACGCATCTTCTACGTAAATACCTACTAAATTCAGTATATAAACTCATAAGTGATAATATATTAGCATTGATGTATCTACCTTTCACCAGCTATAGATTCGCTAAACATATACTTAATATATCAAGTCTTAATCATCGTTATTTTATTTTATTAATTAACTCCATGTGGTCATAAAAAATATTATTTAAAGTCTTTTTATATTCCTCAATATTTTTTTCTAAAATTGATAGCTCTATTTCTAAACTTTTTTTCTCTTCCCTGCGATTTTCAATATACGAATCAAGTTCTTCCTTAAATAATTCTACTGAATCGCTTTTATTTTCTAGTTCTGTAACATGGTCATTCAAGTCTTTTACTACAATCTCTAATTCCTTATTTTTACTTATAATTTTTTCATATTCACTTGTAACAATTTTTAGAAATTTATTAACTTCATTGACATCGTATCCTTCACTAACAATATTAAATTTTTTTACTTCCATTCTATCACCTCACCTAAACATTAAATCTTGTAACTGTCATTAATAATATCTGTAAAATCAAATATGCAATTACAGGAGCAAAATCCCAAAATCTATTAGGTAGAAACTTTTTTACTCCCTTTAGTATTGGTTCACACATACCATATGTAGTTTCTTTTAAAGTAGTCGTAATTTTATTATTTATTTTTAAAACACTTATTAGAAAATTAAAAATAACATATAAAACTATTAACCAAGCGTAAACATTTATTATTAAAATAATCGTTTGTTTAATAACCATACTAGTCAATTTCTAAACTTGATGAATCATCAACATTACCAGTCACATTTACCGCTTTTGGTGCTACAAGGAATATCTCTTCACCAATTTTTTGAATAGTTCCATCTATTGCGTAAACTGCCCCACTAATAAAATCAATTATTCTTTTTGCTTGCTCTGGTTTAACCTTATGAAGATTAATAACAATAGAACGATTTGATAAAATATAATCAGCAATAGACTGTGACTCTGAATATGAAAGCGGTTCAGTTATAACCACTTCAGACTCACCTGTTTTTAATTTACTAATCTTAATTGGTTTAATTTCATCCTCGTTATCAATTTCATCTTCTTCATATTTGTACTCGTCACCAACAAATATCTCTTTAATTTTATTTAACATTCTCATATCCTCCTACAATTTACGATTTTTTAAAAACGATGGAACTTCTATCTCATTGTTAACTTCATCACTATTAGATGGTTTACTATCAAAAACTCTTGACATAGTTTGCTCTGCATTTGATTCTAAATCATCAAACCCTGTAGCAATAACAGTTACTACTACTTCTGACCCTAAATTTTCATTGATTAAGGCCCCAAATATGATATTAACATCATTTCCACTCTTCTCACGAATGAATGAAATCGCCTCCTCCACTTCATAAAGTGATAGGGCATCACCACCAGTAATATTTACAATCGCATGAGTCGCTCCTTGAATTGAAGTTTCTAGAAGTGGAGACTCTATAGCAACTTTAGCAGCTTCAATAGCTCTATTTTCGCCTTCAGCTAACCCAATACCAATTAAAGCATTCCCCTTTCTTTGCATAACGTTCTTAACATCTGCAAAATCCAAGTTAATTATAGCAGGAACAGCAATTAAATCAGAAATTGATTGAACACCTTGTCTTAGGACGTTATCAACTTCCTTAAAAGCTTGAACAAGTGGTGTTTTCTTATCAATTATTTCTCTTAATTTATCATTAGGAATTATAATTAATGTATCTACATGTCTTCTTAACTCTTCTATTCCCTGTTCAGCGTACTTTAATTTAGTACTACCTTCAAAAAAGAATGGCTTAGTAACAATACCTACTGTCAAAGCACCTAAATCTTTAGCTGTTTGTGCAATAACAGGAGCAGCACCAGTACCAGTACCTCCACCCATACCTGCAGCAATAAATACCATATCAGCATCTTTAAGAATATCTCTTATATCAGCTTCACTTTCCAAAGCTGCTTCTTTCCCAATTTGAGGATTAGCACCAGCACCAAGTCCAGCAGTCAAATCTTTCCCTAACTGAATTTTAGTTTCCGCTTTAGACAAGTTTAGCACTTGTAAATCTGTATTGGCGATAATAAAATCAACACCTTGTACTCCATCTTCAATCATTCTGTTAACAGCGTTATTACCACCACCACCAACACCAACTACTTTAATCTTTGCTACTTCAGTCATATCCATATTATTCATCTTCTCACTCCTTTAAAAGAAATATTCTATTAATTTACCTAATACACTATCTTCAGGTAAATTTAAAACCTTTTTTTTAGGCGTTGATATCTTCAATTGTAAATCACTATTAATTGAAGATTCCACCCTACCTCTTACTTCATTTTTATTTACTATATACCTAATTAAACCAAATGCAGTTGTATAACCAGAGTTTCTTCCTCCGATATATTTAGGTCTGTAAATTTCACACCCATTATCAAAAACTTGATTACATAAACTTTCAAACCCTATCATTTCAGTAATACCACCTGTAACAATAATTTTATCATAAAAATCAAGTTTATTACTGTTAACTTTATCTTGAAGAGATACAAGTAAAGATAACATCATTTTTTCAGTATGATTAATAAGCTTTAGCAAATCAAATTCACACTCTTCATTATCTACCTTTTTCAATTTGATTTTATCACCTGTTACATCATAATCACTAACACCATAATTATTAATAAAATCAAGTGCATGAACGGGATGAATTCCAAACTTAGCAACTAAACTGTCTACAAGCTTCTTTAAACCTATTGAGAAAGTAGCAATACCTTTTAATTTACTATCACTATTTATTATCATCGAAGTATGAGAAAATCCAAGATTAATAATTAGTGATGAATCACAGTCAACTTGACTCAAAATTTCAAACTTATCAGCAAGTGGTGATAAGCAAATATCAAGAACATTGACACCACTTTTCTCAACAACAGTTAAATAAGGATAAATTATTTTAGCAGGTACTGACAATACTAATAAATCTACACCAAGTTTACTTCCTCTACAGCCTAGTGCATCATTAAATTCATAACCATCTATATTATATCTTAATGGTACAGCATTTACAATCTCATTTCCATTAATTTTAAATTTTTTCGTAGCATTTACGATACTTCTTTGAACATCCTCTGCCTTTATTACACTATCATCACTAGTTATATAGGTTTCACCATATAAATTAGTCATTGAAACATCAAAAGCTAATACACCAAGAATAACATTGTTTATTTCCACACCAACCATACTACTTAAATCTTTTATAACCTCTTTAATTTTTTTAATAACATCTTTTTCACTTTCAATGACTCCATTTACAATACCATCAGATGTAACCATTGAACTAGCAAGAACAAAAATTTTATTCTCAAAGACTTCAGCAACAACTCCTTTTATATAGTTGTTACCAATATCTAGTGCCGCATAAATTTTCTTCAAATCAGACATAACATCACCAGCCTTTTATTATATTATACATTATAATTCAAATTAATAAAAGTGTTTTTTTAATACGGTTTAAATTCTCCACCTTTATCAAAAGATAATACCCCATATATTCTACCATATTCTGAAAAAATTGCATCAATAACATTAAAATATTCTATCATTTTATTAGAAATCTGATCAGTTTTCAAGTAAATCACATTACTATCTCTCATTAAAATCATTATTCTATTTTCTATAACACTATCAGGACTGTATGAAATCTGTGAAATATACTCATATACGTCGGGAGCTTTATCATATAATTTAGAAAATTCCTCTAAAACTTGATCCTTATCTTGAACATCTTTAAAATTTTCAAAGTCAGCAATTGGAAAAGACAAATCAGTTTTAACAAAAGTCCCACTCGTTAAGTATACTCCATCAACTGTAGAAAAAAGAATAGGTTCTTCTTCAACAACAATTTTTACTGTGTCTACTCCTTTATAATCAACTTTTGCATTTTTTACTATTTCATGGCTTTCAATATTAGATTCTACTTCTGTTAACATTGCAAATACAGTAGATTTACCTTTATGAATATTTCCCCAAGATATTATTTCTTTATCATTAAGAAAACTATTCCCACTTATTTCAATATTCTTTAAACTCATAATACTTGAAAATAACATTGTCCATATAAAACCAAATATTAAAATAATAGTAAATAAGAATAATAATATTTTACCAATCCTTTTTTTCTTTTTCTTCTTATGTGTTTCATCATATTGAATATCTACATCTTCTAAATCATCTATTATTTTTTTATCCATTTAATCATCCCATTCAATAATTTTTTGTTCTATAATTAACACTCTATTCGTTTTTTTTAAAACTTGTGTTTTTACACTTTCAATTAATTGCAAAATATCTTTTGATTTAGCATTTCCAATATTAATAATAGTATTACTATGCATTTCGCTCACACAAGCATCACCAATACATTTACCTCTTAACCCACATTCATCAACTAATTTCCAAACAGAAATATCATCAAAATTTCTAAACACACTTCCAGCAGATGGCTTACCAATTGGTTGCGTTTCAACTCTTCTTTTCCTACGATTATTAATTAATGTTATAATATCATCTTTTTCTTTACGTTCATATTTAAATTTTGCTGCTATTACAATCATGTTTTCATGATGAAAAATTGAACTTCTATAACTAAACATCATCTCAGTTGTAGTAATTTCTTTAAGAATGCTTTCATTACAATCATAAACAAGCGCACTTATAACATAATCAGAAATTTCTTTTCCATATGCACCTGCATTCATATATATACATCCTCCAAGTGTACCTGGAATCCCAGATGCAAATTCAAAAACACTTATTCCTCTATATGCTAACTCTAAAGATAATTTTGGAATCAAAATTCCTGCCTCTGAATATACGTACTCATCAGTAACATAATAATTACATAATTTAGTTAATTTAATTATTATCACTTCACTGTCATCATCTGGTAAGATAACATTACTACCATTACCAATCATAAAAAATTTTATACAATCTTCTTTTAAAATATCCATGACTATTTGGAATGTTAATATAGAGAAAGGTTCTACTAATGCTGCACAATGTCCTCCAGTTTTATACGTTGTATGTTTAGACATATTAACATTCTTAGTAACATCAGCTAAGTTATTTTTACTAATATACTGTAAAATTTTTTCAATTTTATTCATTAATTAACCCCTTTATTTTATCTAGAATAATCTCTAACCCATCAATATCCCTATTTTGTTTTAACTTACTTACAATTAAATTATAATTATTTCTAATATTGTTAACAGCGTTTTCAAAATTATTACTACTCAACTCTTGCTCTTTAATCATAAATGCCAATTCATTTTCAACAAGATGTTTTATGTTTTCAACTTGCTCATTATTTGCAACATAAGGAGAAGGAACGAATATTGAAGGAATCGCCAACGATTGAAGTTCACTGACAAATGTTGCACCACTCCTAGACACAACAAATTTAACATCATCTATTTCTTTACTAATATCATCAATATATTCTAAAACTTTTACACGGTCATTATTTAATTTACCAACAAAATTATTATATAAACCTTTACCAGTAACATATACAACGTCATAATCAATATTTGTATTTGAAAAATATGTGCTAAAAAAATCATTAATTGTCTCACTTCCTAGAGAACCGAAAATAAACAGTGCCTTATTTTTTATATTGCTTCTATCTACTGTAGAATATACCTCCTGAGCTCTAGGATTTCCTGAATAAATTACATTAGAATATTTCAAACTAGGGTACTTATAGCCAGAACAAACTATATCAGCATACTTCATTAACTTTTTTGTCGCCATTCCGAAATCTTTATCAGCATCAAAAATAAGGGTAGATATATTAGATTTTTTGGCTGCATAAATAACAGGAACTGTAATATACCCCCCTGTCCCAATGACAATATCTATTCTTTCTTTTTTATAAATTTTTTTTAAAAATAAATAGTTTTTAACAAGTAGTCCCAACAATTTGAAGTTTTTTAACATATTTTTTCTATTTACACCTTGCATATTAAGACCAATGTATTTTATCCCCAACTCAGGTATCATTTTTGATTCCATACGGTCATGAGTACCAATGTATGTAATATCCAAATCATTAAACTCCACTTTTAATCTGTTAATAATAGCTAGAGCAGGATAAATGTGTCCTCCTGTTCCCCCACCTGTTACAACTATTTTCATAAAATCACCTCTGTAATATTATACCATTAAATCAATTTATTATGTATAAAATCATATATTAATACACTAAAATTTTTATGAAATTACTTAACAAATGAAAAAAAGTTATAATATTATAGATATTAACCCTTTGTTATGGTATAATACTATAGCAACGGGCCTATAGCTCAGCTGGTTAGAGCGCACGCCTGATAAGCGTGAGGTCGATGGTTCAAGTCCATTTAGGCCCACCATAGGGGTATGGTGTCAACGGTAGCACAGCGGTCTCCAAAACCGTTAGTACGGGTTCAAATCCTGTTACCCCTGCCATTTAATTATGTTGGCTTTGTAAAGCCAAAAAAGAATATATAAATAATAATTGCCTATGAAATCGTGAAAGGTTTAATTACCATCATTTTTAAGAATTATTATATTTTTTACAAATAAAAAAGATAAGGTTTAAATTCCCTCATCTTTTTTTATTACTCTAATTTTACTATAAATAACTTAACGTATTGTGGTTTATTTACGCTACTATCTGAATTTACAATAATTCTTTTTGATACTCTAAGCCCTTCAACAATAGATTTTGAGTTAGTTTTGTCTCAACTCAAGTTTGATTTAGCAACTCTTTGAACTCTATAATAACACATACTTTCTTTTTTTAGTGGCGTAATAAATTTAATTTTTATTATCCTATATTTCTTTTCTTTATCGTTCACAATTTTATATCCTTTGTCCTTAGCAAGTATTCATTTAACTCGTAAGTGTGGTTTAGCTGTAAAGCTAAAGTGAAAGAATATTTTGAATATCAGCAACATCAACAAAGCAGTTATAGGAAATCTAAACTAAAGTTCACATTTGACAGGTTAATGCAGCATTCTATAAATTGACAAAAATTTTTATCTTTGCTGGAAAATTCTAATTAAGAAGTTAAGAATGACAACCATACTACGTTTAAACATAAAGATAAGCTAAGATTAACTCATTCTAAAACCATTAAAGAAGATTATAGTAAAGAGGCTTTAAAGTAAAGAATACAAGGCTTAACTTTTCAATATCAAGAGGCAGTGAAAGAGTTTGGAAATACACATTTCATAATCAGTAACCGCAAAAACATTTTTAAACAACTTAAAAAAGAGTAACCTTTTACAAGATTACTTGAATTCAAATGAATCTATTACTATCTTTATCAAGTTGGAAAGAAACTTTGATAAATTTATGGATAAAGCTGTTGAAAAGTAAGATTATTTTGAAAATTTTATCCAAACTATTTTATTGTGCATAATTCTACACACTTTTGTTTTACTATGTAATATTTTAAAAACCTTCAATTTAATTAAATCTTAATGCTTCACCTTTAGTTTAATTATTTATAACTAGTACTATAAAATTATGAAATTATTTATACAATTTTGCTAATCAAGTAACAAATTATTTTACCTCATATTAGTCTAATTTTAAATATTTGTCATCTTTAATGATTAGGTAACTAAGAATTATAGTTTTATTAATTTTGTCACAAATGTCATTGCTATTTATAAATAAAATATACCTATAAATTTCAGCATCAACATACCAATATTCCTCAGGGTTAAATTTTAAAATCAAACTTATTTAAAATACTAATAATTATTATACTAATTAAAAATGTAGGAATAAAGAATGTTGCATTGTATATTAATGATCCTATAAATGGTGTTTTAAAATATATCATTCCACTTATAACATATGAACTTAACATTAGTATTCCAACAAACATACTAGTTATTGAAATAGTAAACAAGTTCCTATTCCTAACAATAGACAACAAACTTATCGCACATACAGGAAGAATATAGTCTAAAAATACTTGGAAAAATCCGACTACATATCCAGAGAGAATTATTTGCACTATTGAAGTTAATGTGCAACACAATAAAGTACTTTTAAAATCAGTTTTAAAGGCAACAAACATCAATGGAACTAAGTACAATGATATAGAACCTCCATTTGCCATTTGCCACACTTTAATCATACTCAAAACTATACTTAAAGATGCAAAAATTGCTATAACTACCATTTGTTTTGTTTTCATTGTAAACCTCCTAATTAAAAGTGCGATAAATTTAGGCTTGCTTCCTAATACTTAGGTTCAAAGGGTATAATCTCAGCAAACGCACCCCTGCACTTATTTACAATATATATTATAACATAAATAAAAAAGTAAAAGCAATTTTATAATTACTTTTACTTAGCATAACTTTTATATAGTTCAAAAAAGTTTACAATTGATTCTAAATCTTGATTACCTTCTATGCTATCATTCATAACTCCTGATATAAATATATACGAAGTAGGTGTAGACTTTGCACCTAAATAACTTGCAATTGAACTCTTATCACCATCTGAAAAACTATCTATATCAATATAAAATGTGTCAATATCTTTATAGTCGTCTTTAAAAACTTCTGTAATTGTAGCTTTATAATCTTTACACGCTGAACAAGTTTCACTACCATAAATCAATATAAAATCATCACTATTATTAATTTTTTCTTGAAACTCACTATAAGTTATTGTAGGAACTAATTTATTAAATTCTTTACCATCATTATCATTAAACGCTAATTGAAATACAGTGAAAATGATTATCCCAATTCCAACAATACCTAATAAAATACCAATTTCTTTTTTACTTCCTGATTTTTTTGACATTATATACCTTCTTTCCTATATAATAATACAATAAACTTATTAAGGAATCAATATATTTAAAAAATATATACTAATTCGTACTAACAACAAAATAATAAAATTTTTTCAATAACAAATTTTGAATGTGATTAAATTATATAATTTTAGTATTATTGAATTTATATTTTTAAAAATTGATGTATTAGCAAAACATTTTACAATTTTTTTCTTCATTACAGTTTAGATGAGGAAAATTTTTATAACCAATTGTTTAAGTAAAATCTAGATATTATTGAAATTTGCGTTTGTTATATATTAAATTCTAAAACAATATAAACATTCTATATGTTGAGAATATTATAAATTTTTAATCATAGGTTATCTTTGCAACTCCATCCTAATGATAATATACCTATTTTTTGGATAAAAAAAAATGGAGCGGGTGAAGGGAATCGAACCCTCACAATCAGCTTGGAAGGCTGAGGTTCTACCATTAAACTACACCCGCATCAACATTACTATATAATTATACCACAACATGACACTATGTCAACACTTTTTTAAAAAAAACTTTTATTATTCTAATTAATAAAAAAGTAAGTTTCAAATACTGATAACTTACTAGTTTTATATAATTAATTATATTTTTATAATCTTATAATTTTTTTTAGTACTCTTTAGATAGCGTATAAAATCATGATTTTTTATTGCTACTGTATAATCATTTTGATTAGGGTGAAATGTAAGATAATCATATTCCATAATTTCTTCATCAATATAATATACAAATTCATTTGTTTTTATATTCAGCAAATTAAAAGCACCAACACTCCCACTTTTAACACCTGTTATTTCAAAAAGTTGATTATCGTTTCCAAAAGATAACCTACTTAATTCTTGGCTACTTACTATATCACTAATATGAACGGGTTTATCCCATGGCATTGAAACCATATAAAACATATCACCTTTTTTATTAGTTAAAAATAAATTTTTAATTGTTTGATACCCTTCTTTATTAAGAACATTCATTGTTTCCTCAGCAGTATGAACAATTGGATGCTCTATAATCTTATAATCAGCTTTTAAAATATCTAAACGTTTTTTTACTTTTTCAATCATTTTTAATCACAACCAAATCTATTTCAATTTTTGCTCCCATAGGAAGTTTTGATACCTCATAACATATTCTTGCTGGGAAAGGATTATCAAAAAACTTAGTATATTCAGCATTCATTTTTTCAAAATCACTAATATCACTTAAAAGTACAGTAACTTTAACTGCATTTTTCATTTTATATCCTGCTTCTTCAACAATATGCATTACGTTGGTTAACGACTGAACAGTTTGCTTCTCAATTGTATCCTCAAATTTCATCGTTTTAGGATTTAATGGTAGTTGACCAGATACATATAAAGTATCTCCTGTATCTATTGCTTGAGAGTAAGGACCTACAGCCTTTGGTGCATTAATTGTATCAATTCTCTTTTTCATTATTGTCTCCTACTTTCCACATTTTATAATAATTATTTTGTTCCTTTTCTATACCAATATAACTAGAGTCATTGTGACCTGGATGAACTTCATAATCATCATCAAAATTATCAATTATTCTAATTAATGATTTTTTTAACTGTGCTATATTCCCAGTTGGAAAATCCCATCTTCCAACCGCACCTTTAAAAAGTGTATCTCCTGTAAAAATCATTTTATCAAAAATAAAGCAAACACTTCCAGATGTATGACCTGGTGTATGAATAAAACTAATTTTTCTATCATCCAATAAAAATTTATGATTTAAATCAAATTTACGAATATCAATCTTTTCAAAATCAATTTTGTTTTCTACACTTAAATTATTGTACCCATTTAACTTGTCATTTACAAGTAAATTATATTCTTTTTCAAATACATATACTGGCTTTTCAAAGCAGTCGACAGCACCAGTATGGTCGAAATGACCGTGTGTCAGCAATATTCCTAAAACTTCTAAATCATTTTGTGTTACATATTCAATAATTTTAGACTTTTCATTACCAGGATCTATTATATAACACTTTTTATTGTGACTTATAATGTAACAATTTACACAGATATCTCCGCTTAAAACAATTTTTTGCATATTCACCTCTATAATTTAATCATTTTGTAAGGAACTTTAAGAAATTTAAGCAACTTTATAGCTTCCATTAATTTAAAAGCATACATATGGTCATTTTGATTTGGATGAAAACAAATTTTATTTTCTTTAGTTAAATCCTTATCTAAAATAACCGTCACATTTTCTCTATTTCCTTCAATAAGATTAAGTATAGAAACAATACCAGGATAAACATGATATTTGTTATCAAGTTCTTCTTCACTAACAAAACTAAGCCTATTACACTCCACCATATTAGCTATATCCTTTATTTTAAATTCCTTTTCAACATGACTACATACATGAAAATACTTTCCCTTTGAGTCTGTTAAAAGTAGATTTTTAATATCTGCATATCCTCTTTCAACTAATTCTGGAATAGCTGGTAGTGCTGTCATTACAGGCACATGTTCTATCACTTCATACTCGAAATTATTTTCATCTAAAAACTTTGTTATTCTATTCATCACTTCACTCATCTTTACACCTCATCCCTATTTATTATATTGTATCATATTTTAATGCATTTAAAAACAATAATTTTTTCACAATTTAATTTATTTATGTTAAGTTACAATATGTATACCTGCTAATAAATTTAATTATATTATACAAATGGAATTAAAAATTATGACAATAACGAATCTTAATTTATAAATCTAAATATTTCTTCTTACTAATGCACTTAATAATATTGAAATTAATTAGACAACATTATATAAATAAACCTCATTCTTAATTAAAATGAATTGTATGAAAACTTAGGACATTTTTAATTTATTAAATAAACAAATGAGATTATACTTAATAAGCTTTGAGATTCAAGCTTACTCATTTAATTAGTATAAACCATATTAAAAAAGATTGAAGAGCAACTTACTAAAAACAATTCAATCATAATATATCTCATTATTCTAATTTTTCAATTTTTTGGTCAAATGTAACTTCTAATTCTCGCTTATTTATAGCATTAAGTTTGCATATAAATTTAAAGTTTAATTATAAGTTAAATTTACCTTTTACCTCTATCGTAAATTTCACCAGAAGCTTTAGGTCCACGTGATTTTCCACTTGTAACAAGTAATGCTAAAATTGTAAATACATATGGAATCATTTGAAAAACTTCTTGATCAATTCCCTGAAGGGCATTAATTGACTTTGAATATACGTTTAAAATAGTGGTAAATCCAAAGAAAATACTTGCAAATAAGATACCTTTAGCACTCCAATTCCCAAATATTAATGCCGCAAGCGCAATAAATCCCATACCATGAATTGCAGTCATTGAAAATCTTGTATCTTGAGTTAGAATCATTATTCCACCAGCCAACCCTGCAAGTCCACCTGAGATTATAATTCCAACGTATCTATAAAAGTATACACTTATTCCAGCACTTTCACTAGCTTGTGGATATTCACCACATGATTTCAATCTTAATCCAAATCTTGTATATTTTAAAATAATATACGCTAATACAACTAAAATCAATGCTATAAAAATTGTTGGATAAGTCTTACCAATGAATGGAAGGTTAATTTTAGAAAACGTAACTCCAAATGGTGGAGTCTTAGTCTCTCCAAAAATTAAAATTGTTAAATAAACTGTTAACCCACCCGATACAATGTTTAAAGCAGTACCGGAAATTACTTGATCAGCTTTAAAATTCACAGATGCAATAGCATGTAATATAGAAAACATTACCCCTGCAAAAATTGCAACCATTATGGATATCCATGGATTCCCAGACGCAATCGTAACCTGAGCGGAAGCTGCTGCAAAAGCACCTACTAACATAATTCCTTCTAATGCAATATTAACAATCCCCGATCTTTCAGAAAATAAACCTCCTAATGCAGCTATAATAATTGGAGTTGAATACATTAATGTTGGTTCAATTAAACTTAGAATATTCATTATTTATCCTCCTTTTTTTCAATAGCATACTTCTTTTTCAATCTTCTTTTTTCCATTTTTTCATCTGTAATTAATGAAAGTGAAATAAAAAATACAATAATTCCTGATATTAGTGAAGCAATCTGAATTGGAATACCATAAATTTGCATAATTGACTTAGAAACTGTTAGCGTTGCAAATAATAGTGATGCAAATAATATTCCTATAGCATTCCCACCACCAACAAGTGCAACACTAAGTCCATCAAACCCGTAATTTTCAAATACACTTAATTCTCTTCCGTAATAAAATGTACCAAGAACAAGAATTGCTCCACCTATACCAGAGAATGCTCCCGAAATTGCCATTGATTGAACCATACCAGACTTAACATTTATTCCCGAATATTTTGCAGCTTCATGATTAAAACCAATTACTTTCAGCTTATAACCCAGTGTAGATTTGTTAATTAAAATGTAATAAATAACTAATGCAATAATAGCAATTAAAATTCCCCAATTTAATCTAGAATTATCTGTTAATGATTCTAACATTGTACTTTTCAAAGTAGCATTTTCGCTAATTGAAGGTGTTTTTGCATTTTTAAAACCTTCAACATTGGTATAATAAAGATTAGCAGTATACATTGCAATATAATTTAGCATTATACATATTACCACTTCATGCACATTTCTAAATGCTTTTAAAAATCCTGGTATTGCTCCCCATAGTCCTCCTACTAAACCAGATGCAATAATTATTACAATAGGAAAAATAACTGGTGGTAAGTCTAAAGATAATCCTAAAAACACTGCTGTAAGTGACCCTACAATAAACTGACCTTCTGCACCAATATTAAAAAGTCCAGTCTTAAAAGCAAAAGAAACACTTATCCCAGTAAGTAATATAGGAACAACAGTAACAATAAATGTTCCTATATATCTAACAGAGAAAGTTCCCTCTAAAATATTTATTCCTGTTGCTCCTCTTACAAGTGAAGCAATAAATTCAAGCGGATATAAACCTGCGAGTTGCAAAATAACAGCTACAATCAGAAAACTTAAAACTATTGATATTAGCGACGAATATAACTTACTCATTTTTTGCTCCTTTCTTAGATCCAGACATATATAATCCTATTTCATTTTCATCTGTTTGTGATGGTAACACTTCTCCTGTAATTTTTCCGTTGTACATTATGCTAATGCGATCACATATATCAAGAACTTCCTCAATTTCTAAAGAAACCAGTAATACTGCCTTACCTTTGTCTCTTTCTTCAACAAGTTTGTTATGAATCCCTTCAATTGCACCTATATCTAACCCTCTTGTAGGCTGTACGGCAAGCAACAGTGTTGGAGATAATTCTATTTCTCTTGCAATAATCGATTTTTGTTGATTACCACCTGACATTTGTCTTGAAATTGAAACTGGACCTCTTGTACTTCTAATATCGTATTCTTCAATAAGTCTGTTAGCATTTTCTCTAATAGTACTTTTATTAATAATACCATTTTTAGCAAATGGTTGCTCATTATAATTATGAATAACTAAGTTATCTTCTAATGTAAAATCCAGCACCAAACCATGTTTATGCCTGTCTTCTGGTATATGACCAATCCCGTTTTGTATTCTCTTTTTTACACTATAATTAGAAATATCTTTATTACAAAGTTTAATTGTACCAGTTTTTATATTGGTTAATCCCGTAATACCATAAATTAAATCTGTCTGACCATTTCCTTCAATTCCTACTATACCATGAATTTCACCTGAACGAACATTTAGTGAAACATTTTTAACAACATCGTTTCCCTTATTCCCAAGAATTGAAACATTCTTAATATCCAAAATTACTTCTCCAGGGTTAGACTTTAATTTATCTGTATTAAAACTAACTTTTCTTCCCACCATCATTTCTGCCAT
Source organism: Bacilli bacterium (assembly GCA_047975285.1). Classification (GTDB taxonomy): domain Bacteria; phylum Bacillota_I; class Bacilli_A; order JBKEDG01; family JBKEDG01; genus JBKEDG01. The sequence continues at coordinate 29,979 of JBKEDG010000024.1, forward strand.
TTCTTCTTCGGTAGTTTCTTCAACATTTTTAGTTCCAATATATTTTCCTCTTCTTAAAACTGAAAAGCGATCTGCAACCTCTTTTATTTCCTTAAGTTTATGCGTAATTAATAAAATTGATTTCCCCTCTTTTACAAGTAATTTCATAATTGATATTAATTCTTGTATTTCTTGAGGTGTTAGCACTGCAGTTGGCTCATCAAAAATTAGAATTTTCGCATCACGATATAACATTTTTAATATTTCTACTCGCTGCTGCATTCCCACACTAATTTCAGAAATAACTGCATTAGGATCAACGTTTAAACCATACTTATGACTTAAATCTTTAACTTTTTTCTTGGCTGCGTTTATGTTTATAAATCCTGCTTTAACTGGTTCGTCACCTAAAATAATATTTTCGGCCACAGTAAAACATTCAACCAACTTAAAGTGTTGATGGACCATTCCTATACCCATTTTTTTTGCAACATTAGGATTAGAAATATTTACTTCTTTTCCCTTTACTTTAATTATTCCTTTATCTGGAGAATATAGTCCAAACAAAATACTCATTAAAGTTGATTTCCCCGCTCCGTTCTCACCCAAAATAGCATGGATTTCTCCTTGTTTTAAAGATATATTAATATCTTCATTCGCTTTGATATTCCCAAAATATTTTGAGATGTTAATTAGTTCAATAACATTCTCCATTACATACTCCCCTAATTATTAATATTTTATACTTTATTTTAACATAAATATAACTATTGTGCAATTTTGTGTTAAATATAACAAATAATTTTAAATATCAAATATTATAGTGTATAATATGTATGGGTGATGATATGAATAATATAAAGAGAATATTAAATACAACTATCAAAAATACGGTTCTTACTACCATTAAACTTGCTAAAATTCTTATCCCTGTAGTTTTTTTAGTCACGTTTATTAAAATGACAGGAACACTACAAGTAATTGCACATCACCTAGAACCTTTAGTAAAAATTTTTAATCTACCAGGTGAAGCTTCCTTACCACTTATTTTGGGGGGAATAGTTAATTTATATGCAGGAATATCGTCAATAGAAACCTTAGAATTAACTAATAATCAAATAACAACTATAGCTATAATGATGCTTATTGCTCATAGTTTACTAGTGGAAACAGCGGTAATTTCTAGTTTAGGAGTAAAAAAAACAGTTCCAATACTAATAAGAATTGTAATTGCAATTTTCACCGGATTATTGGTTTCTTTGATCGTGAGGTGATTATATGTTTGATTTTTTTGATTATATAAAAACTTCTCTTATTGATTCAATTTACATATTATTAGAAATGGCTTTAATAATATTTATTGTAATGCTAATTATAGAACTACTAAAAACATTTAAAATACTAGATAAAATTAATGGTTATTCTTATAAATTTACAAAATATCTAGGTATCACAAAATCTGCAAACTTTCCATTAATAGTAGGAGTATTAATAGGTATAAGTTATGGAGCAGGAGCAATTATTACAAGTTATAATCAGAACGACATGACCAAAAAAGATGTGATTTTAGTCTCTGTATTCTTATGTATATGCCACGCATTAATCGAGGATACATTACTTTTTGCTAGAGTTGGTGCAAATATTTTAATTATTGTATTTGTAAGAGTTTTTGTTGCTATTACTTGTACAATTGTAGTTAATAAAATCATTACTACAAAAGAAAGGAAAAATAAATATGAAAGTAATTAAATTGACTCCTCAAGGATATTGCTATGGAGTTGTACAAGCAATAAATATTGTAAAAAAAGCAATTTTAACCGAACCAAAACCAATATATGTATTAGGCGATATTGTCCACAATAAACTTGTTAGTAAATCTTTAGAAAACATTAATATAATAACAATTGAAGCGAAAAATGTAAAACGACTTGATTTAATTGATAAGATTAATAAAGGCACTGTAATTTTTACTGCTCATGGAGTAAGTCCATTAGTATTTCAAAAAGCCATAGATAAAGGGTTAAACATACTTGATGCAACTTGCCCTGAGGTAACTTCTACTCAAAATGAAATAAAAAAATATTTAAATCTTGGTTATAAAATAATATTTATTGGTAAAGAAAATCATCCAGAAGCTGAAGCATGCACTTATATTGATAAAGACAATACAATTTTTATTTCAAATATTGACGATTTTGATAAATATCAATACAATCACAACAAGTATTATATTGCTTATCAATCTACTCTTAACATCAATGATACAAGAAAGATTAGCAATTATATTGAAAATATTCTTTATGATAAAGTTATAGTAAATCAGTCAAATGTTTGCGAAGCTACACTCTTTCGCCAAGAGGCAGTAAAAAATATAGAAGGTATTGATTTTCTTATAGTTGTTGGTGATGAAAGTAGTAATAATTCAAATAAACTAGTTGAAATTTCAAATGTAAAATCTCAACGAATTTTACAAATATCAGATCTTGATTTAAATCAATTAAAAAATTATTCCACTGTTGCAATAACGTCAGGAGCATCAACTCCAACTGCATTAACAAAACATATCATCAATTTTCTAGAAAACTTCGATCAAAATGATAAAACAACGTGGAAATATGACGATTTTGAAAAATCTGTTATATAAAAAATCTAGTCTTTACTAGATTTTTTATATACAATATTATTTGCTTTGCTTTTTTCGTAGCAATATTTAAACCCATCATCATTAAAATTTTCAAAATCAAAACTGTTATTTAATCTAATAAATTCTACCATTTTACCACGCATTTTTTTTGAAGTTGCACTAATTGATTTATACACACCATTTTTTAATACCAAAAATTTAAAATTGACTAAATTATCATGCTTAATTCCTTTTGCGTATTCATCACTCGCCAAGTTATACACAATATCTTCTGTTTTCAATCTATGATTGATTTCATCATAGATATCTTTTTTATAAATTCTACCTAAAGAAGTAGTGTAATCTAATATATAACAACTAATATAATCATTACCATAACTATAACCGTATAAACTAGATAAAATTATAACATTTTGATAAAATGAACTTTCTTTATTTGTAAATTGTCTAAATGCAAGCCCGCTATATAGTAGAATTGCTTTCTTACTTAATTTGTTAATTGTTTCAAAATCACTTAATTCACACTTTAACATATTTAACTTGTCATAAAAACAATCAATATTTACATCATTAACTCTTAGTATCAAGTTTGTTCTATCCATTTCTTTACTTGGTGAAAGAAGTATCTTCATTTCTAAATAAACTCCTTAGATAAAATAATTTTATCATACCCCAAATTATTTAAATCATTTATTTGCTTTTTTAAGTTCTTTTTCATAGCAATTAACGAAACAATTTTACCTTCTAACTGCTCGCTTCTAATATGAACTAGTATTTTATCTATAATTGGCATATGTTCTTTACTAAAGATAATAGCTATTTTTTCTTTACTAGAAAAAGTGTTCTCTTTTTCTAATAAAAGTAAGATAATTCTCTCAAATCCAATTGAAAATCCACATGCTGGTACATCTATTCCCGATACCTTACCCACAAGATTATCGTATCTACCGCCACCTGCTATACTTAAATTTAAACTAGTATCAGTTACTTCAAAAATAGTTCCCGTATAATATCCCATACCCCTAATTAAAGTAGGATCATATTTTATCTTACACCCTAAATTTACTAATGTTAAAATCAAATTACAAAAATCATTTACTATACTACTCTTAAAACTATTTTTTAAATCTGTAATATTTAATTTTTTTAACTTTAAAATATAATAATAAATATTTTTAAAATTATCTATATCAATGTTTTTTTCTTGAGCTTCTTTACAAGCTTTTTCAAAACTTATTTTATCAAGTTTATCTAGAATAATCATCACTTCATCACTTGTTGCTTCTAGATTATATAATTTAATCATTTCATTAATTAAAATTCTATTATTTATTTTAATTTCTATATTATTAAATCCTATGTTATTTAAAGCATCATAAATTGTTTTAATCAAACTTATTTCCGCAACAATTGATTTATCACCAATTATATCTACATCACATTGTGTAAATTGACGGAATCTTCCTCGTTGTGGTCGCTCTCCTCTCCATACATTCCCAATTTGAAAGACTTTAAATGGAGATGGAAGCTCATTCATATTATTTGCGTAAAATCTTGATAAAGGCAGTGTTAAATCATATCTTAATCCCATATCTGATAAATCTTCTATACTATTAATATTACTAAAATTTAATTTTTCTCCCCTTTTTAACACTTTAAACATTATTTTTTCATTATCTCCTCCTTGACTATTTGCTAATAGACTTAAACTGTCAAGGCTAGGAGTTGAAATTTCTAAAAATCCATTTTGTATAAATGTATCTGTTATTATATTTTGAACCTTCCTTCTAATTTCTGATTGGTATGGTAAAACATCCTGCATTCCCTTCAGTGGTTTCTTATTAATCATATACCCTCCTAATACTTGTTCTTTAATTCTTTCTCTAAGTTTCTTTTTATATCTCTTTCTTTAATAGTATTACGTTTATCGTAATTTTTCTTACCTTTACATATACCAACTGCAAGTTTTGCATAACCGTGTGAAAAAAACACTCTAAGTGGAATCAGCGAATATCCCTTTATCGCAACTGCATCTTCCAACTTTTTTATTTCTCTCTTATTAACTAGTAACTTTCTTACTCTTCTTTCGTCATGATTAAAAATATTGCCATGTTCATAATGAGCAATATACATATTATGAATAAATAATTCCCCATTTTTAATTCTACAAAAAGCTTCCGCAATGTTTGCACTTCCATTACGAATTGATTTAACTTCAGTACCAACAAGAACAATTCCAGTATTGATTATATCCTCTACAAAATAATCGTGCCTTGCCTTTCTATTTTCAATTTTCATTTAATCACCTACGTTTTTACAATATCAAAATCAATTTGTCCTGTTTTTTTAGAAGCATTTACGACTAAGACATCTACTTCCATACCTAAATTATAAGTCTTCCCACCACGTTTTCCGTACACGCACAATCTTTTTTCATCGTATACGTAGTGATCGTCAATCAAATCAGTAAATCTAATCAAACCTTCTATACCATTATCAAGTTCCACAAACATACCAAAATTCGTTAATGAACATATAAGACCAGTAAATTCTTCACCAATATGTGCTTCCATATATTCAGCTTTTTTCATATCCATAACATCAAATTCACAGTTCATTGCCGATCTTTCTTTAACCGACGAGTGAAGTGCAATTTCAGCGAGTTGAGAAATAAATTTTGTATTAAACTTATAATCTTTTTTTAATAAATATTTTCTAATCAAACGATGTACAATAAGATCTGGATATCTTCTAATTGGAGATGTAAAATGAGTATAACATTTGGAAGCAAGCCCAAAATGACCAATATTGGTAATATCATATTCTGCTTTTTGCATTGACCTTAATAATAATGTTTTAAGAATATACCCTTGCTCATCTTGGATATCATCTAAAATATTTTTAATTGTATGATTAGTTACTTCATTGTTATTTGTTTTAATATCATGCCCCATTATTCTTGCATATTTTAGAAACTGAGTTATTTTATCTTCCTTAGGTTTGTTATGTACGCGATATATAAATGGAAGTTCTTGATAAAAAAAGTGGCTAGCTACTGTTTCATTTGCCAAAATCATAAAATCTTCTATCAACTTTTCAGCATCGTATCTTTCTCTAAGTACTACATCTATAACTTTACTTTCTTGATCAACAATTATTTTACTTTCAGGAATTTCAAAATCAAGACTACCTCTTACATTTCTAACCTTTCTTAAAATGTGGGCAAGTTCATTCATCAACTCAAACTTATTACTAATTTTCTTGTATTTTGCAATTACATCTTGATTATTATTCAAAATATCATTTACATCTTTGTAAGTCATTCTAGCTGAAGAGTTTATAACGCTTTGAAAAATATCATAAGAAACAATTTTACCTTTTGAATCTATTTCCATTTGACAAGATAATGTTAATCGATCTACGCCTTCATTTAATGAGCAAATGTTATTTGATAAATATTGTGGTAACATTGGTATAACTCTATCCACTAAATATACACTTGTCCCTCTATTCCTTGCATCAATATCTATTGGATTATTCTCACAAACATAATAACTAACATCAGCTATATGCACACCAAGTAAGTAATTATTATTTTCTAATTTTTCAATAGAAATAGCATCGTCTAAATCCTTTGCATCATCACCATCAATTGTAACAATAATATTATCTCTTAAATCTCTTCTATCTTTAATATCGTCTTGGTTAACAAATTCTGGAATATATCTTAAATAATTAATTGTATCATCACTAAACTCAACATCAATATTATGAGCATAAACAGCACTCAAAATATCAATCCCTGGATCATTTTTATGACCAATAATTTTTTTTACTACTCCCAAATATTTATTACCATTTATTTTTTTTACTATCTCTACAATTACCTTACTTCCATCCACAGCACCATTTTTATTACTTTTATCAATGTCTATTGCAACACTTTTTTTAATATCATCTAAAATAATATATCCTGTTTTTTTATTCTCTTGGTAAGTTCCTACTAGAATATTAACAGCTTTATCTATTACCTTGACAACTTTCCCTTCCATTCGCTGCCCTCTAGAAGAATCTAGTTTTTTTACAAGAACAGTATCATCATCTAAAGCATCATTAATATATTTTCTTGGGATATAAATATCATCAGTATCTTGAATTAAAAAACCAAATCCATTTTTATTTATTTTTATTTTCCCCTTATAAAACCCCATATTCTCAGCTAACATGTATCGTTCTTTTTTACTTTTCATAATTTCATAGTTATCTTCTAACTCAATCAATTTCTTTGATAATAATTTAAAATCACGTGAAGAATCTAATTTCAAATGTGATGATATTTCATATATAGTCATTGGTGAATATTTTTTATTCCCCAGTAATTTTAAAATCTCAGTTTTCATATTCACTCTCCTATTATATAATAAAAAGGCTATAAGCCTTTTTAAATGATGTTTGCAAGTATAAATGCAATAGCACAGAAAGAAATACCTAATACAAACGTAGTTCTAGTAATAAGAACCTCTATTCCACGTTCTTTTCTATCTGTAAATAAATCTATACCACCAGTCAAAGCACTTGACGCATCAGAAGCCTTTGAACTTTGAATCAAAACGACTGTTATTAATAATAATGCTACAATTGCAAAAATAATTGTAATAATTTTTTCCATTATATACCTCCACTACATTATATATTATATCATTATTTAAATAAAAATAAAATAGTTTAATCTAATTTATAACCCAAATTAACAAGGTGATCCTTAACTACACCAATCTCACTATATGGTTTTTCGCCATCACTATATTCAATTGAATTTTCAATTCCTTTACCAAGTAATAAAACTACATCTCCAGTTTGAGCCATATCAATAGCTTTTTTTATTGCTAAAGTTCTATCTATTATAATTTCGTAGTTATTATTGTTACATCCACAAGCAATATCATTTATAATTGCTAATTCATCTTCACTCCTTGGATCTTCATTTGTTAAAATTATATGATTTGAATTTTCACTTACAGTCAACCCAATTTCAAACCGTTTGCTTTTATCTCTATCCCCAGCACTACCAATTACTGAAATTACATTCTTATTTAAATCTTTAAAATATTTTGTTATTTGTCTAATTCCCTCTGGAGTGTGGGCAAAATCAATAACAACTGCAAAATCATGGTCACCATTAATAAAATTGGCCCTCCCAGCAACAGGTTTAACTTTTTGCAACATACTTATAGTCTCTTCAATACTGTATCCTAAGTTATGACATACAACAATTGCAAGGAGTGTATTATAAACATTAAATTTACCAATCAAATTTACTCTTACTACGTAATCTTTCTTATCAAAAACTAGTGTATATTCTAAATAATCAATACCACATATTATATTTTTTGCAAAATAATCAGCATTATTTTCAACACCGTAGCTTAAATAACTATCAATTTCTTTTTTAAACAAATTAAAATATTTATCATCTGCATTTAATATTTTGACATTAGCATCATAGTCAAACATTTTTAATTTAGTTTTGATATAGTTATCTAACGTACCATGCATATCTAAGTGTTCAGAAGTTATATTTGTAAGACCTAAGACATTAAAATCAATTTCACTTGTTCTTTTTAAAGCAATCGCATGAGATGTAACTTCCAAATTAACATATTTTATCCCCGAATTTTTCATATCATTTAAAACACGAAATAGTTCATCTGCTTCAGGTGTTGTTGTGTGTCCTAACATGTACTCTTTATCATTATAAATAATTCCATTTGTACCTATATAACCAGAATAATCTAACATTTGATTTATAATTGATGTAGTTGTTGTTTTCCCATCAGTACCAGTTATACCAATCATTGTTAAATTTTCAGTTGGATAATTATAAAATGCATTACAAAGTTTTGAAAATAAAGCACTTGTATCATCAACGATTATATTGGGTACACTAACCTCAACTTTTTTATTACTAATTACACATATCGCACCATTTTCAACAGCAGCTGATGCATATTGGTGACCATCATTATTTATTCCATCAACACATATAAATAAATATCCATCCATAGTTTTTCTTGAATCAATAGCTATTCCACATATTTCTAAATCTATATTAAAGAAATCAATTAAATTCATAATCTCACCTCTATTATATTTTAACATAAAAAAAGATAAAAGTGTATTACACAATTACCTTTGCAATATTTTTAAATAAAAATAATCCTACTGTACCTGGCCCAGTATTTACAGAAATTACAGGCGATAAATCTTTTACAATAATCTTTGTTTTTGGAAATAGTTTCTCAACCTCTTCTTTAATCCATCTACCATATTCGTCCGCATCCGCTAATGCAATTCCTATTACATCATCTTCATTTACTGATAATTCTCCTAAGTAAGCAATAATTTTTTTATGTGCTTTTTTTATATTCCTAATTTTTTCAAACTCAGTTACTTCGCCATTCTTAATCGTTAAAATTGGCTTTAGTTGCAAAGCGTTACCAATTGTTGCTGCTGCTGCCCCTATTCTACCAGTTCTTTGTAAATGCTTTAAATCACTAACAACAAAATATAATAGACTTTCCGCATTTATTTGTTTAATCATTTTACAAATTTCATCAATGTTTTTCCCAGATAACACATATTTGCTAGCTATAATTCCAGCAAAATACGTTCCAAACGAAGTTGTCATACTATCAATAACAGTAACTTTATCTTTATAATCTTGTTTAGCAAGTATACCATTTTGATAAGTTCCAGACATTTTATTACTTATTGTAATGTAGATAATATGATCAAAATCTTTAAGTAATTTTTCATACATTTCTACACACTCACCAATTGATGGCTGTGATGTAGTAGGCATTGAATTAAATTTTTGAAAAAAAGTCTCTGTTTTTGCAAAAAATTCCTTAGTATCAAGCTCTACACCATCTTTATATGAATCATTTCCAAAAATTGTATATAATGGAATCATAAAAATATTCTCGTACTTACTTGCTTCTTCCATTGTTAATCCCGATGTTGAATCTAATAATATTGCTACTTTTTCCATATTTACGAATTACTCTTAGATAAGAATAATCCGATTCCCCCCTTTCCTAGATGTGTTGATAATACTGGTCCAATTTCATTACAAACTATTAATTCAGCCTTCTCAATTTTTTCTTTTAACATTACAACTTTTTCATTAAACAATTCTACACTTCCAGCATAAGAAATGTAAACTTTATCTGTCTTTGAGTTATTGATTATATTAGATAATTTAATTAATAGTTTTTTAGTTGTTCTAACTTTTTCAAAAATATATATTTTTCCACTTTCATCAAGTGATAATAAAGGTTTAACTTTAAGTGCATTCCCTATTATAGCTTGTGTCTTCTTAATTCTACCTGTTTTTACTAGTGTTTGTAAATCATCAATTGTTAAATAAGTTGAACTTTCTTTTACAAATTTTTTAAGTTTACTCACAATTTCTAAAAATTGCATTTTGCAGAATTTATCTATTTCTTCGATACATGCTCTAATTCCCATTGCTGATGATAATGTATCGACAACAGCAATTTTAGCATCTCCTTCATACATATCTTTTGCAATACACGCACTATTATAAGAGCCACTTAGCCCTGATGAAATAGTAAAACAGATTATTTCATCATACTCATTAGATTTTTCAATAAAAGCTCTTAAAAATTGTTCTGGCGAAGGTTGAGAAGTAGTAACAGATTTTTTATTATCTATATGTTTAAATAAAAGTTTATTATCTATTTCTTTAATATCTTCATACGATTTATTTCCAACATTTATAGTTAAGTTCACTATACTTATATTTCTTTTCTTAACATACGTTTCATCAAGATATGAAGTGCTGTCACTTATAATTCCAATTCTATTATTCATTTTTACCTCTATTCTATTTTACATTCTATTTAATATATTGTATAATACATATTATATTATAGGGGAAGATTATGAGTAAATCAATAAAAAATACAGTTATAACTGAAATAATAATTAATAAAAGTAAGTTTATATGCACTTTGACACCTATAAACAGTTATGAAAACGTTTTAGAAAGTTTAAATTATATCACAAGCAAATACACTGACGCAACACATAATTGTTATGCATATATTCTAAATGACGGTCAAATTCAAAAATGTAGTGATGATGGAGAGCCTTCCAAAACTGCCGGTTACCCAATTTTAAATGCACTAATTAAAAATGAACTTGATAACGTTTTATGCGTAGTTACAAGATATTTTGGCGGAGTTAAACTTGGTAGTGGTGGTTTAATAAGAGCATATACTAATTCAACAATGGAATCAATCAATAATGCAGTTTTTATTGAAAATCATTTAGAAGTTATACTTGAATTAACGTTTGACTTCATGTACATTGATAACATAGAGCATAAAATAAAAAAGTATGACTGTAAAATAATTAGTAAAAGTTATTTCGAAAAAGTAACTTATATTCTTAAAGTTAAAGATGATATAATAATAGATTTTAAAAATAGTATTATAATGTTAACTAAAAACACTGCTCTATTTTCATAAAAAAGTAACCAAGTACGTTTGGTTACTTTTTATTATTATTTAGAATTTTCATAATCTTTAATAAATTTATCAATTCCAATATCCGTAAGCGGATGATTAATCATCTGCACAATAACATTATAAGGAACAGTTGCAATATCACTTCCAGAAATTGCACTTGCAACTACGTGTTCTGGATGTCTAATACTTGCAGAAATAATTTCACTCTCAATTCCATGAATTGTAAAAACATCTGCAATTGTAGATATAAGTTCAATTCCATTACTACTAATATCATCCAGTCTTCCTACAAAAGGTGATACATAACTTGCTCCTGCTTTTGCAGCTAGCAAAGCTTGACTTGGACTAAAAATTAAAGTTACATTTGTTTTTATATTTTCTTTAGATAATCTTTTTACTGCTTTTAATCCTTCCATACACATTGGAATCTTAATAACAATATTTCTATGTAATTTTACTAGTTCTTTTGCCTCTAAATACATTCCTTCTGCTTCCATACTATTAACCTCAGCAGATATAGGTCCATCAACGATGTTAGCGATTTCATTAATGACTTCTTTTAAATTTCTACCCTCTTTTGCTATTAAACTAGGATTCGTAGTAACACCACAAATAACACCCAGCTCGCTAGCTAATCTAATTTCTTCAACATTAGCTGTGTCAACAAATAATTTCATATAATCACCTCATATTTTCTCATGAAAAAAGTAGCATCGGCTACTATATTATTTTTTGGTGACCCGTAGGGGATTCGAACCCCTGTGTGCATGCGTGAAAGGCATGTGTGTTAAACCGCTTCACCAACGGGCCAGTTAAATGGTGGGCCTAAATGGACTTGAACCATCGACCTCACGCTTATCAGGCGTGCGCTCTAACCAACTGAGCTATAGGCCCATTTACCTATATATATTAAATGGTGGACCCTACTGGATTCGAACCAGTGACCTACCGGTTATGAGCCGGTAGCTCTGACCAACTGAGCTAAGGGTCCTTATTTGGTTATAATCATAACCGCTTATATAATATATCAAATTTTTTAATATAAATCAAGTGTTTTTTAATTTTTTTTTAAAATAAAAGCATTTATTATATACTCAAAGAATGATATAATGTACATAAGTGTATCAACCAAACATAAATAAGGAGATAATATGAAAAGAGACCCAATAAAAACAAGCTTAGTTATACTAACAAACATTATAGTAATTGCATCGATTATGATAATTGTTCCAGATAATATTCCAGCATCTTACATTGCCAATATGATCTCAATCATAAATCTTTTAGCAGCGTTTATAATTCTTGCAAACCGAAGAAGTTATGAAGAAAAATTTACGTGGATTTTAATTATACTATTTTTACCAATTATAGGCTTAATTATTTATATTTTTTTTGGTCTTGATTATGCTTTAATTAGAAAAAATAGAGGAAACACATATTCAAAAAAATTACTAAAAGATTCTGAAACTAAAACTATTTACCCTAAAAAATTTATTACTGATTTCCATAATGAAATGGATTTTATTAAATTGATTGATAAACTAACAAGCAAACCTATAAATTTTTATAATCAAACAACACTTCTTGATAATGGAGATAAATTTTTTCCAAAACTTTTTGAAGAATTATCTAAAGCTAAAGAATATATACATCTAGAATATTTTATAATTAAAAATAGTGAAATAGCTAATAAACTTTTTGATATCTTATGTGATAAAGCAAGAGAAGGCGTGGAAATACGGGCAATGTTTGACTACTTTGGTTCATTATCTTTTAATTCTCCAAAAATAAAAGAATTACGTTCACTGAACGGAAAAATAGAATTTTTTAATCCATTATCTATAAAAACAATGCTAGATGGACTAAACTACAGAAACCATCGTAAAATAACAATCATAGACGGAAAAATCGGATTTACTGGCGGTATAAATATTAGTGATGAATATAATCATAAAGATGAATACTATGGTTTTTGGAGAGATTCTCATTTAATGATTGAAGGTGGAGCTGTTAAAAGTTTACACATAGTATTTATAAAAGATTGGTATTATAAAACAAATGAAAACTTATTAAAAGCTAAATATTTACAAGATTACGAAATTATCCCGAAAAAAGGTTATTCTGGAGTACAAATTATCGATGACGGCCCTGATTCAAAAAGAAGTGTTTTAAAAGATGTTTATTTCAAAGCTATTATGGAAGCTCAACATGATATTATGATTGCCACGCCCTACTTAATTCCTGACTCAGAAATATTAGAAGCTTTGAAAATATCTGCTCTTAGCGGAGTAAGAATTAGAGTATTAGTACCTGGAAAACCAGATAAAAAATTGGTGTATCAAGCAACAATGTCTTATTTCGAAGAATTACTTGAATGTGGATGTGAAATATATTTTTACGGAAAAAACTTTATGCACTCAAAAATTATGGTTGTAGATAATCATATCGCATCTATTGGCACTACAAATATCGATTTTAGAAGTTTTCATCTGCATTTTGAAAACACTGCTATTTTATATAAAGACGATACTATAAATGATATTATTAGTTCATTTGAAGATGATATTAATTTATCAACAAAAGTTGAACTTTGTACATGGAAAAAAAGGAACTATTACAAAAGATTTATCGAAACATTTGCAAGATTATTTTCTCCTCTATTTTAAATAATAAAGCCCTACTTAAATATGTTATTTAAGTAGGGCTTATATATAATGCAATTATAAAATTTAAAAATCATAATGGTAGCGAAGGAGGGGATCGAACCCCCGACCTTTCGGGTATGAACCGAACGCTCTAGCCAGCTGAGCTACTTCGCCACAAAGTACTTATATAATATATCAAATTTTTTATATAAATGCAAGACTTTTTTATAATTTTTTAAAATAAAAAACCTATAACTAAATAAATAGTTACAGGGACAATACTTCAACATTAAATATGTTTCTTGTTACGTTTAATTAAATTAGCAAATATTTTTTTCCATCCACTTGAAGAGTAATTAAGAACACCTTCGCGATATATTCTAGTGGTAATAAATAAAACTAGTATAAAGAATAAAATAATAACAGCAAATATACTACCAATGCTAATTAAAGATAAATTTCCATTAAGTAATAATCCTGGGATCATAAACATATTCATAATTGGTACGTAACTCAAAATAACTCTTATATCGATATCTTTAATAAAAATCGAAGTCATATAACATGCCGCAACACTCATTGTAACAATCATAATTAAGTTTTGCAATTCTTCTGTAGTTGTCACACAACTAGCAATCGCAGCAGACATCATAAATAGTATGATTAATGTTATAAGGAACAGTATTAATATTATTGCGATGTTAACATACATGTTTGATATTTGACTCGATGAAGTTAAATCCTTAAATAATTCTGTAATCATATCCATAATCTTGTTTGATGATTTAGGAAATAGTTTTTGTGAAACTAAATTTCCAATGACTGAGGATAAAATTATTTCAATTCCAAGTATAATAATGAAAAGAACATTACTTAATATTTTAGCAAACATGTGTGCACCAGCACTTACTGAAGTAATAATAACTTCCATTGCTCTAGTAGTTTTTTCTTGTAAAATTTCTTGAGTTATAAACTGACTACCAACCATTAAAACCACATAACATGCTATCGTAAAAAATAAGTTGAAAGCATATACAATACTACTAACATCACCACTATCTGTTTTTGTACCTAAATTTACAAAAGTTTTTTCAACTGGTGAAAACAACCTGTTTACGTCATCTCCAGATAATCCCATTTCATCAGCAAGTCTAGTCATATTTATATTAGAGAATAAATCATCCACCATTTTATCTTCACTAGAAGATAAATTTGAATTATAACTATAAACTTTATAGTTATCAATATTTAATATAAAATCAAATTCATCTTTGAATTTATCTTTTTTTGTTGTTGGTTTAAATTTTACCCAATCATATTTATTTTTTGCAAATTTAGAGAACTCAATTCCTACTTCACTATTTTCTGAAATAATTCCAACACTAATATCTTTATCATATTTTCTGTTTTGGAGATATGACGGTACAACATAAGTACCAATACTAAAAATTAAAATCATTATGGATAGGATTAAAAATGATTTTGTTTTAATTTTATCCATAAAACTATATTTAAAAATTATCCAAGTGCTATGATTCATACGAAACACCTACCTTTTCAACAAATATTTCTTCTAGAGTTGGTAGTGCTTGTTCAAAATGAATACAATCATAATTTTTAATAAAATTAAATAATAATTTTATATCGTCGTTATTACGAATATAAAGTTCTATATATTCGCTAGACTTAATAACCTTATCTACATACTCTAACTTTTCTAGTTCTTTAATATCAATATCAGCAATAATTTTAACTTTATTCAATCCAGATGATTTTTTCAAGTCATGAATTATACCTCTAAGTTTTGCCTTACCATTTACTAATACAACAATATTTTCACAGAAGAACTCAACATGATCTAACCTATGTGAACTAAAAATAATACAAGCACCTTTATCTTTAAGTTCCAAAATTATTTTTTTAAACAAATTTATATTAAAAGGGTCAAGACCACTAAAAGGCTCATCGAATATAATTAGTTTAGGCTCATGAATAACAGCTGAAATAAATTGGATCTTCTGCTGATTACCTTTACTTAATTCTCCTATTTTACTATTTTTTTTATCTTCTAAGTTGAAGTAATTGAGCCAATGATCTATTTTACTATCTATATCTTTGATATCTACACCTTTTAATTCAGCAAAAAATTTAAGTTGATTATTTACAGTGTACTTCTTAATTAATGCTCTTTCTTCTGCAAGAAAGCCTATTTTTTTAGTATCAATCATACTTATATCTTTACCATCAAAAAATACTTTCCCATATGTTTGTTTTAAAATACCTAAAATAATTCTAAATGTTGTTGTTTTACCAGCACCATTGGCTCCGAGTAATCCTAAAATTTCGCCATTTTTTATATCTAATGATAAATCATCAACTGCAGTAAAATTACCGAATTTCATCGTTATATTTTCTAATTTTAACACAACTCTACCTCCTTCATTTTTTTATTTATATAAATTTGTAACAGCATAGTTTACAACAGAAACAATTATTGATACAATTATTGCATTAAATGTACCTTCAATTATCAAATTACTACCCATAATTACATCTAGAATATTAATAACTATTACATTAACCAGTGGATATAGAATCCCTAACGACAAGATTAAAACCGGTAACATCATAAAAACAACCAATGGTTTAACTATGCTATTTAAAAAAGTGAATATAAGTCCTGCAATCATTAGATGAAAAAAACTATTGATGTAGAAATCATTAATGATGTAAGCAGACGCACCAAGAGCAAGGGTATTAACAATAAATCTAGTAAAAAAACTCTGTTTAGTTTCCACTACTGAAATTTTTTCTCCATTTTTTAATATATATGTTCCCTTCATTAATTCATCTCCTAATATCAAATAAATAGTATTTTTTCTTACCCTTTTTTATAAGCATATATTTATCATTAATTACATTATCAAGACTAATAATGTGTTCTATATCAGAAATTTTTTCTCCATTTACACTAACTGCACCATTTGAAATGAACTCTCTACCCTCTCGCTTACTTTTTACAATGTCATTATTAACTAATACATCTAATAATAAATCATTAATACTAATTGATCAAACATAAACATCCTTAAACCCTATCTCAATTTCTTGATTTGTTAATAAACTAAGATCAGAAGTAAATAAAGCTTCACTAATCTTGATTGCACTTTCTGCTCCAGGTTCACCGTGAACTAACTTAGTAATTTCGTAGGCCAATGTTTTTTGAGCAAGTCTTTGATGGGGACACTTTAAAAATTCATCATAAATTTTTTTAATTTCTTTTGGGTCTAACAAAGTGAATCTTTTAAGAAACATTAAAACATCATCATCTGCAATATTAATAAAATATTGATAAAAATCATATACTGTTGTATACTCAGGATTTAACCATATTGCACCTGATTCACTTTTTCCATATTTAGTTCCATCAGCTTTTAAAATAAGTGGCGCTGTTAATCCATATAAACTACATTTAAAATCATCACACTTTCTAACAAATTCAATTCCAGATGTGATATTTCCCCACTGATCTTGACCACCAATTTGAAGTGTTATTCCATACAACTTATTCAACATTGCAAAATCGTAGGCTTGAATAAGCTGATAAGAAAACTCTGCATAAGAAATACCTGTATCTAGTCTACTTTTAACAGTATCCTTATTAATCATATATGCAACATTAAAATATTTCCCTATATCTCTAAGAAAATCGATATAATTAAAATCTTTAAACCAATCATAATTATTAACTATCTCACATGATATTAATTTAGCAGCTTCTTTTTTTAACATTGATCTATTCTTTTCAATGTCTTCTTCACTCATTATGCTTCGTTCACCATTTGTTTTAGGATCACCAATTCTAGTAGTCGCTCCACCTAACAACAAGTACGGTGTATTTCCGTGTTTTAAAAGTAATTTAGCTACAATGATGCTTGCAAGGTTACCAATATGAAAACTAGATGCAGTAGCATCTGCACCTATATAAAATTTAATTTCTCCGTTATCTAATTTTTCATATAAAGTATCATCTGTAACATTATGAATCATTCCACGCCATTTAAGTTCTTCTGATAATTTCATAACAATCTCCTAAAATTAAATAATTTTTATTTTATAAATCATCAAATAAATCTTCATCATCTTCATCAGAGATTGTCATAATTGACTCAGAATTATTAACTTCAGTTTTATTTTTTTTAGCATGTTTTTTTGCAACATTAACTAAATCTTCTGCTTTACTCTTTAATGCATCTAGACTTTCAAGAGAAATATCTTTAACTTTATCTTTATCCAAACCTTGAATACTATCTTTAAAACTATCAACTTTGTTCTTTAACATATCTTTCTTCTCAGAATAATCAAACGATACAACTTTTTCATAAACATTATCTGCTGAAATCTTAATATCTTTTCTCAAATCACTACCTTTTTTAGGTGCGAAAAGTAATCCTCCTACAACACCAATAACTGCTCCTGATAAAAATGCATAACCATATCCTTTATTTTTCATTTTAAAACTCTCCTTTTCTTTTCTTTATAATTTTTTTTTTAAAATCTTTAAATTTATTAAATACATTGTACTTAATTCTATTTATATTATCAAATGTTGAATTCAAAGCATTGAATATAATATTCAATTTCTCCAATTTCCAATTAACATCTGAAACTGTTGTTTGTAATTCTTCAATTACAATGGACAACTCGCTAACTGCATTATTGGTACTATCTAAAACATCGTCTAACTTATCCATAGTCTTATTAATTCTAACAACAACCTTAATTAGCAACGTAATTAAAAGTATTAATAAAATTGCTAATAGAATATAATTAACACTATAAAATATATCATTTATCAATTCCATACATCCACCTCTTCTTATATTATATTTTACCCTATATACTGCTCAAATGCAAGTTACAGATACCAATATAATCTTTTAGATAATCGTTTATCGTAACACCAATAAAAAGCACAACACAATCACGTTTCTCCACCAAACAATCATTCATTTTATTCGAATATAAATTTCCATTAGTAAGTTCATCCAACATTATATCACTTTCCAGATGATTATCTCCATATTTATTTTGATCACGCAATGGAATTTTAACTGGTAGCACCCATTGCTCATCACATCTGTTTAATTGCTTAGCAAAGCTACTATGATGTTGTTCTAATCTTTCTACAGTGTGTGGCTCAAAAACTGAAATCACACGCTTATTAGGGTATTTTTGAAAAACTGAATCCAATAAACATTTCACTTCATTTGGATGATGCGCATTATCATCTATAATTATCTGTTCATTATAAAAATATTCCTCAAACCTTCTCTTAGGTTTAACAAGACCATTATAATTACTACAAATTAATTGTAAATCTTCCTCCTCTAAATAAGCAACACATAAACATGATAACATATTAAGAACATTGTGCATACCAAGTAACTCACTTTGATAATTACAAATAAATTTACCTTTTACATATAGGTCAAAAATAGTTCCATTTTGGTTAAAGATAATATTCTTTGCAGCCACATCACATTTATCACTAGTTCCATAAAAAACAATATTTTTTTTATTCTTAAATAATTCATAAGCAACATTATCATCAGCACAAACAATAACTTTATCGCTAACATTATTCCCAAATTTTAAAAACGATTCTTGATAAGATGAAACCGTGTTAAAATAATCAACATGATCATAACCGATATTAGTAATAATTGCATACTTAGGATAATAGTGTAAAAAATGGTCCTTGTACTCACAGGCTTCAAATACAAAATATTCACTTTCTATATTTCCACTTCCATGTCCATCTCCAATTAAATATGAAATTGTGTTATTAATACTAAGTACATCTTTTAACATTGTTGTTGTAGTTGTTTTACCATGAGTCCCGCATACAGCAATAGATGGTAATGTAGTAGATAATTTACCTAAGTACTCATAATAGTAATAAGCATTTTCGTTATTTTTTTGTGCTTTCTTTACTTCGTCATTATTATCGTTAAAACTGTTTCCAATTATTACTGTATAAGAATTATTAAATTCAAATTCACCAAATTTAAATGTTTCTATCCCTAATTCATCTAAAGCTCTTTGAGTGAAGAATTTATTACCTGTATCACTTCCAATTACATGATTACCCAACTTTTTTAATAGGCACGCAAGTGCTGACATTCCCGCTCCATTAATACCAATCATAAAAAAATTATTCATTTTCACTACCATCTTTCAATTCATTTAATAAGTCAAACATATATTGAGAACTTTCATCTGATTCAGTATAAGTTTTACTATTAATCTTGACATTTTCTTTAGCTGCAATTTCATACGCTTCTTCTACCGTTAAGTTTTTATCTAATGCTGGTTCATTATCAATTTGCATACGTTTATGTAAATCAATAATTTCCTCTGTTGCAAATAATTTTGAATCGTTATCTTCTACTAATTCATCTAAAAAGACATCATTACCAAATACTCTTTTTCTAATAACACTGTAATCGCTCTCACTAATAGTCTTAGTTTCACTCTTAAATTCCACAACATCATCTGCTTCTTTTAAAAGTCCATGTACAGGAGAAATATAACTTGATGGTTTGAATTTTTTATTACTTGTATCCTTGTATTTCAAAGAACTCTCTTCTTGAGGTTGAACAGGATTTTCTTTACGCTCAAAATCTTTATCAAAAAATAATACTTGTTTTTTTTCTGGCACTTCTTTTTCAACTTCTAGAATGCTTTTACTATCAATACTTTTTTTATTATACTTTTTTCTTTCCTCCATCAGTTCTTTATTTAAATTCTTTTTTTCAGTTTCTTTTTCTAATTCTATTTCATCGTCAACATCTTCTGTAAAAAAATCTAATATTTTATTAAAGATACTCATAACAACACATCTCCTCTCTATATAATTTTAACAAAAAAAAAATGATTTGGAAAGTTATTTTATTAATTTTATCATATAATTAAAAATATTATAAATTTTATCATTTAACTTAAATTTTATTATTGTTATTGTTTTAGCATATATTATTATGTTATAATTTAGTATGTGTATATTATTTAAATGTAAATAGGAGGATTTTATAGTGGAAAACATAATAGAATACATCGTTTATGTAGTGCCTGCAACAGCAGCCATTGCAATCATTATAAGTGTTATTTTATATAACAAAATTGCAAAAGCTGATGAAGGTAACGAAAAAATGAAAGAAATTGCTGGATATATTAGAGCGGGTGCATTAGCCTTTTTAAAAAGAGAATACCGTTTCTTAACAATTGTTGTTGTTGCTCTTGCAATTTTACTTGGTTTATCATTAAGTATTAGTACTGCAATATGTTTCGTGATTGGTGCGTCATTTAGTGCCATTGCAGGATTCGTAGGAATGAAAGCAGCAACAAATGCCAATGCAAGAACTGCTCAAGCAGCTAGTACAAACGGACTTAACGCTGCTCTTAAAATTGCATTTGGTGGTGGTTCTGTGATGGGACTTACTGTTGTTGGTCTTGGACTTCTAGGTCTAAGTATCGTTTTTATTATTTTTAATGACCCTGAAGTTATAACTGGTTATGCTCTTGGAGCATCTACTGTTGCATTATTTGGACGTGTAGGTGGTGGTATTTATACTAAGGCAGCTGATGTTGGTGCTGATTTAGTTGGAAAAGTAGAAGCGGGAATCCCTGAAGATGATCCAAGAAACCCTGCTGTAATTGCCGATAACGTTGGTGATAATGTCGGTGATGTTGCTGGTATGGGAGCTGATTTATTTGAATCATACGTTGGAAGTATTATTTCAGCAATAACGATTGGTGTTAGTTTAAGTGTTTCTCAATTTAATATTAATGATAGTGAATACGTACTATTCCCACTTTTACTTGCTGCAATCGGAATTATTGCATCAATAATTGGTAATGCTTTTGTAAAAGGTGATGAAAAAGTAGATCCTCACAAGTCATTAAAATTAGGTACTTACATAGCAGCAGTAATATTAATTATTGGATCTGCGGGACTTAGTTACTATATGTTCAAAGAATTTACGTATTTTATTGCTATTATAATTGGATTAGTCGTTGGATTGATAATCGGACAACTTACTGAAATTTATACTGCTGAAGAATACAAACATGTTAAATACATTGCTGATCAATCAGAAACAGGAGCAGCTACAACAATTATTAGTGGATTATCTGTAGGTATGAAATCAACTGCACTTCCTATTATTACTATTGCTATTGGTATAATTTTAGCTCATCAAGCTGCTGGATTATATGGAATTGCACTTGCAGCGGTTGGTATGCTAAGTATCAGTGGAAATGTAATTGCTATCGATGCTTATGGTCCAGTTGCAGATAATGCTGGTGGAATTGCTGAAATGAGTCATTTAGATGGAAGTGTTAGAAAAATAACTGACAGATTAGATTCTGTTGGAAATACAACAGCTGCAATTGGTAAAGGATTTGCAATTGGTTCAGCTGCACTTACTTCTCTTGCATTATTTTCTTCTTATGCATTTGCAGTAGAGCTGAGTGCCATTAATATATTAGAACCTACTGTAGTTGTAGGATTACTAATTGGTGCAATTCTTCCATTCTTATTTAGTGCGCTTACAATGGATTCTGTTGGAAAAGCAGCTCATGATATGATTGCAGAAGTTAGAAGACAGTTTAAGGAAATCCCTGGAATTATGGAAGGTAAATCAACACCAGATTATGCGAAATGTGTTTCTATTTCAACTGATGCTGCACTTAGAGAAATGGTATTACCTGGTATTTTAGCTATTGCAACACCACTATTAATCGGTCTTCTTCTTGGACCACAAGCACTAGGTGGATTACTTGCAGGGGCACTTAGTGCTGGTGTGGTACTTGCAATATTCATGGCAAATGCTGGTGGCGCTTGGGATAATGCTAAAAAATTTATTGAAGGTGGAGCACATGGGGGTAAGGGAAGTGATGCTCATAAGGCAGCTGTAGTTGGTGATACAGTTGGAGATCCATTCAAAGATACTTCTGGTCCTTCTATAAATATTTTAATTAAATTAATGACAATTGTTTCTTTAGTATTTGCTCCAGTATTTCTTGAATACGGTGGTATTGTACTAGAACTTATTAAATAATTTTAAATATTATAAAATACATTGACTTAAAATTAGCCAATGTATTTTTTTGTCGCCTAAAAAGTAATGTTATCGTTTTATAATAACTTATTGAAGAATTTATAAAATTATAATGTAAAAGTATTGATATATTCCCATTTTAATATTATAATTATTGTAGGCTATTTTTAAAGGAGGTAAGGTTTATGCCAGCATTTGTTAATGAAGATACATGTATTGGATGTGAAGCATGCGTTAGTGTTTGTCCTGTGGAAGTAATTTCAATGAACGACGGAAAAGCATTTGTTAATGACGGTTGTATTGACTGTTCTGCTTGCGTTGGAGAATGTCCAGTTGAAGCTATTGAAATGAAATAAAAAAACTAGTTTATCTAGTTTTTTTTATTTCAGGTTTATTTATTACTTTATCATTTTCCACTAGAAACTCAATTTTCATTTCTCCATAATCACTATGTTTTATTCTAGTTTTTAAAATTATACTTTTAGTTTCTTCAACTATTGATAATTCTAAAATATCGGTATTATATTTATTTAAAAACTCTCCTGCAAAAAAATCATTTGAAACTTCGCTTACATCGAATTCTATTACATCCTGATTATTTTTTGTAGTAAACTCGTAATCTACTAACTTTAAAACTGAAAGATCAAAACCAGAGAAATTACTTCCTGTAATGCCTGTCACATTAGCACTGTTAGAAATATCACTACAATCTCCAACATCAATTCTCTCAAATCCAGCAGTATAAGAGGACTTTACATATTCTACACTCTCATCACAAAATGATTCAAAATGAAACTCAGTGTCTTCAACTTTAGAATTAACAATTGAGTAATTATTAGTATTATCATATTTTTGTAATTGATAGTCTAAGGATATTTTATCATTTATAATTTTTAAATTAACAAATTGAACCTCGTTTTTCTCAAAAACACTTGTTAATTTATTTAGTGAGTCATTAAGTTGCTTATCTTTTCTATTTAAATTATAAACGTAAACACTAAAAAAAATAATTGCAAAAACAATAATACCTAGTATACACATTTTCAGTTTGCTATTATAAATTTCCTTTTTCATAAAACACCCCCATTTGTATTATAACATAAT
>JBKEDG010000025.1:0-2518 GCA_047975285.1 Bacilli bacterium
ATAAAATCGATGGTGATGATAGACTTTTCTTCCTAGGGCAAAATGCGATGTCAATATCACAAATTGAGCAAGGCAAAGAAATCAATCAAACTCTTTGGTATGGTCAAGGGAAAAATCATTTAAAAATAACTAATAAACAAATTGCAGAAAACTATACACAGTTAGTATCACTTCATCCGGGAGATTTAATTGAATTAGAAAAGAATGATGGATCTAAAGGGCTTTGCTACGTTGTTGGATTTACAGGTGGTGAACTTCAAATAGGTAGTGTGATTGGAGATTTTACAGATTTAAATAGAGATTTTAACATCAAGATAGCGGGCTCATCTCAAAAAAAAGTTACATGTTCAACAATAAAATCAATTTATAAGAAGAAAATAACAATTCGTGGTGTAGTCAAGTAATGGGTTTTCGACAAGTTCTAGTTACAGATACAAAATATATTAGTGTGAAAAACAAACTATTAGAGTTCAATCATGAGGAAAAAGAAACAGTACGCATTCCAATAGAAGAGGTTGCAATTGTAGTTATTGATAATATGGAACTAACACTGTCTGTAAATGCCATTACAAAGTGTACTGAGGAAAATGTAATGATAGTACTTTGTAATCAAAAGCATTTGCCGGCATCACTGATTATGCCGTACAGTGGTCATTACAGACAGCTAGAAATGACATATAAGCAACTTGATTTAAATACAGTAAAAAAACAAAATTTGTGGCGTTCAATAATAAAACAAAAGATTAGAAATCAAAGTAGGGTAGTATTATACTGTGAATTAGATAATGCATATGAAAAACTATTAGTGTTGTCTAGAGAGGTTGCTAGGAATGATGGAACTAACAGAGAGGCGGTTGCTGCAAAATTGTTCTTTAATGTGCTATATGGGAATGACTTTATTAGATTTAAAGAAGATAAAATTAATTCCTGTTTAAATTATGGATATGCTATTTTAGTTAGTAGTATAACTCGAGAACTGATTTCGTATGGCATAGACCCAAAGTTTGGTATTTGGCATAGTTCAAAAAGTAACGCACTAAATTTGTCTTATGACCTAGTTGAAACATTTCGCCCAATAGTCGATTATTATGTGAAAAGTAATTATGAGTTGATAAATGATGAATTAACACCGAATAATAAAAGAGGCTTAGTGTCGCTACTAAATGCAACGGTTAAAGTTGATGACGAGAAAATGAGATTACAAAATGCAATCGAAAAGTTTTGTGCAAGTTTTATGAATGTAATTGATGGAAAGGAAACAGAACTTTTAGAGATAGAAATTTTAAAAGTTAATTTCTATGAAATCTAGTTTGTATAGGGATATGAGAATGTTATTATTTTTTGACTTACCGACAAAGACTGCAAAGGATAGAGCAAACTATGCTAAATTTAGGAAGTTTCTAATTACTGATGGATACATTATGGTGCAATACTCAGTTTATAGCCGATTTTGTAGAAATTATGCTGCTATTAATAAACATAAACAACGTTTAGAGAAAAATAAGCCTAAGCATGGAGAAGTGAGATATATTGTAATAACTGATAAGCAATATAATTCTATGACCATTTTTAATGGTGATTTTACATTGCATGAAAGGACAATAAGTAGTGATCCACTTATTGAATTATGATGGAATTAAGACTTGAAAGTAAAGGGAATATATCTGTATTATACCTAGACAAACTTAATCTTATCCTTGGGAATAATCAGTCTGGGAAAACTCAAAAATTAAAGCAGTTGGAAAGCATATTCAATGGTAACTCAAATTATGCATTGTTAAATGGTGTAGAAGTTAGTAACGGTTTATTTAATGTCATTCATATAGCAGAAAATAGAGATCTTGAATCAGAGATAGGAATAAAGTCTAAATCTTCATTTCATACTAATATTATTAAACCATTTGTTAATGACGAGTATGAAGAGCTTAAGAAGTATGTTAATGATTTTGCAACTAATATTGAAAATATGTTCAATAGATCAGATAAAATGAACTTTAGCTATAGTTTAAGTGAAAATAATGTTCAGTTAAACTCAAAGAAGGTAGAGAAATTAGAAACTATCATATTTGAACTTTTTTCTGATGTTAAACATTCCAAAGGAAGCATGGAAGAATTTTATTTTTACCAGTCACTATTACAATTAAAAGAGGGTGTAAATAATATAATATTAATTGATGATGTTGATAGATATTTAGATGATAAAGTCCTGTATGAATTTATAGAAAACATAATGAAAAATGATAATTTAACAATTATATTAACTTCAAAAAATAAATATATTTTAAACACATTAAACGTAACTAAGTATATAGATAGTGATTTTCATACAATAGAATTGTTACCGATAGCTAAACAAGAATTTTACTCAGAGTTTCATAAAATTGAAAAAAGTAATATTTCATTGGACAATTACATTATGCAAAGTGAAAACTTTTATTCAAAAAGTGATTATAAAAACTACTTAAATAAACATATGCTTGAAATATTGAAAAAAATAAAACTATAAAAAATGAAAAAT
>JBKEDG010000026.1:0-35820 GCA_047975285.1 Bacilli bacterium
CATCCATATTCACTGGTTAAAGATCACAGGTCAAATTATGAATATGGAAATGTCAAGTCAGTTTTAGATGGAAATATCGATGAGTTTATTATAAAATATTTAGAGTTTTTAAATAATTAAAGAGGTGGATTAATGATTAAATTTACTAATGTTACAAAAGAATATAGCAATGGTGTAATTGCACTAAATGATATCAATGTTGAAATATTTAGTGGAGATTTCATATATTTGATTGGACCTTCTGGTGCTGGTAAATCAACTTTCTTGAAATTAATTTATCGTGATATCGTTTCCACAAATGGAGTGGTTACATTTAATGGTAAAAAGGTTAATAAGTATCGAAAAGGAAATGTTTACAAATTAAGAAGACAACTTGGAATAGTTTTTCAAGATTTTAAATTAATAAATACTAGAACTATTTTTGAAAATATTGCTTTTGTTCTTGAAACATTTGGACTTAGAAACGCTGAAATTAGAGAACGAGTAAAAGAAGTTCTTGATCGAGTAGGGTTAAAAAATAAGGCTAAATTCTATCCAAACCAGTTATCTGGTGGAGAACAGCAAAGAATTGCGATTGCAAGAGCATTAATAAATCAGCCTAAGGTTTTAATCTGTGATGAACCTACAGGAAATTTAGATCCAGATACTAGTAAGGAGATAATTGAACTTTTAGAGTTGATAAATGCACAGGGGACAACAGTTATAATGGCTACACACGATAAGACAATCGTTAATGAATATCGTCATAGAGTAATTGCAATTGAACATGGAAGTATTGTTTTAGATGAAGAAGAGGGGGAATATCGTTATGATTACTAAGTTTTTTATAGGTGTGTCTAGACACATAAGAGATGCATTTAGGAATTTTTTTAGGAATTTTGGGTTAAGTTTATCTGCTCTTGCATCTATAAATGTTACTTTAATTGTTGTTAGTTTTGCTGTTGTTATTGGTGTAAATTTCAATTCATTTGCTTCTAAAATTGAAGGTGATGTTACAGCAACAGCTTATATTAAGCAAGATATTAAACCTGATGAAATTGCTAAAATAAAAAGTTCACTTTCAAGTGATAATCGTGTTGCTTCAGTGAAATATTCTTCAAAAGAAGATGAATTAAAGCTTGTTAGTGAAGAAATGGATGATATAAAAAAAATTGCAGATCAATACGAAGGTGATGAAAATCCGCTATTCAACGTTTTTTATATTAAAGCTAAAGATGTTACTAACTTAGAGTCATTAGTTGATGATATGAAGGCATCTGATAATTATGAAGGTATTGACTATGGAGCAAATATTGTTGATAAGATAGTAAAATTATTTGATTATGGTAGAATATTGGTTATTGCAATTATTGCCATGCTATTACTGGTAACTGTTTTTATAATATATAATACAATTAGAATTACTATTTATACTAGAAGTGTTCATGTTGATATTATGAAATTAATTGGTGCTAGCAATTACCATATAACTATGCCATATATATATGAAGGGATACTAATTGGTTTATTTGGTTCGGTGCTACCAATTTTAATTACAGTATTTGGCTACAATTATTTTTATAAAGAATATGCTGATAATCAATTTATTACAACTTTTTTTGATCTTGCATTGCCGTATCCACTTACATTAATTATTGGTAGTGGGTTGTTAGTTATTGGTATAGTTGTTGGAGTGTTGGGTAGTGCTTTAAGTATTAGGAAGTATGTTAGAAGGTGGGGATAAAATGAAAACTATTTTTAAAGCTACAATCATTGTTTCATTATTACTTTTTACATCATTTAATGTGTATAATAAAAAATTACATGCTTCTACTTTGAATAGTTTATATTCGCAACTTAATAAATTACAGCAAGATGTTTCTTCAACTAATCAAAATATTTCTTCAACTAAACAAAGCATTGAAAACAATAAGATTGCAATTGAAAATGCAGGTAAAGACATTGAAAATAAACAATCTGAGATTCTAGATAACCAAACTGAAATTAATGATTTAGAAACAGATAAAAAAATTAAATTTGAAGAAATAAAAGACTTACTTGTTTATTATCAAACTAATAATACATTAAATTCTGAAATTTCATTTGTAGTTGATTCTACTTCTTTGACTGATTCAATTCATAGGAAAAGCACTGTGAATACACTTACAGACAAAAGTAATGATAAGATAGATGAATTTATTGGTATTCAAGATGATTTAACTGTTAAAAATCAGAAATTAACAACAGATATATCTTCTCTTGAAAAGATGCAAATTGAGTTTGAAGAAAAAATTAAGGAGTTTCAGATAACATTAACAGATTTATCAGGATATAAAGTTACTGCGGCTGATAAAGTTAAAGATATGAAAAACACTATTGCTTACTATGAAGGCTTAGGTTGTAAAAAAACGGAAGATTTAGAAGCTTGTAAAAAAAGAACAAATAATATTGTTCCTAATGCAAGTGGCTTTTCAAGTCCATTAGACAATGGATACATTTCTAGTGAATTTGGTTGGAGATGGGGATCAATGCATGCAGGGATAGATATGTATAATTCAAATCGTCGTATTATGGCTGCTGCTAATGGTATAGTTGGTGCTGTAGGTTATGATAATAGTCGTGGTAATTATGTTTATATACATCATACTATTAATGGATCTAGATATAGCACGGCTTATTTCCATATGAGTTCTTCAGCGTATGTTAATATTGGTCAGCAAGTTAATACGAACACTCAACTAGGTTCAATGGGTAACACTGGTAATTCTACTGGTCCACATCTTCATTTTGAAATATTAGTTAATTGGTATGGTTTGACAGGATACAATTCATCACTTGCTAGAAATCCAAGAAATTACCTTTCCTATCCTGCAATTGGTGTATATTGGTCGGGAAGAAATAGATAGGAGGCTAATAGGATGTTCAAAGTACATTCAAGTTATGATCCAAATGGTGATCAGCCTCAAGCGATTGAAAAATTAAGTAAAAATCTTTATAATGGTACGAAATTTCAAACACTACTTGGAGCTACTGGTACAGGGAAAACTTATACTATTTCAAAAGTAATAGAAAAGAGCAATAAACCTGTCTTAGTTCTTGCACATAATAAAACACTTGCT
This sequence comes from Bacilli bacterium, assembly GCA_047975285.1. Classification (GTDB taxonomy): domain Bacteria; phylum Bacillota_I; class Bacilli_A; order JBKEDG01; family JBKEDG01; genus JBKEDG01. Next base: position 3,099 of record JBKEDG010000026.1, read on the forward strand.
GGTCAATTATACAGCGAATTTAAGACATTATTTCCAGAAAATTCAGTAGAATTTTTCATTTCATACTATGATTATTATCAACCGGAGGCTTATATTGCTAGTCGTGACTTATATATTGATAAAGTATCATCAAGAAATGATGATATTGATCAGATGCGACATTCTGCGGCATCTGCATTAATTGAACGAAATGATGTGATAATAGTTTCATCTGTTTCATGTATTTACAATATTGGTAATGTAGACGAATATAAAAAAAACCGTCTAACTTTTAGAGAAAACCAAGAAATAAGTAGAGAAGAGTTCATAAAAAATCTTGTAGAAGCATTGTATGAAAGAAGTGATTTTGATTTTAAACGTGGTACTTTTAGAGTTAGAGGAGACATTGTAGAAATTATTCCCGTTGGTTCTAGTAATAAGGCATATCGAATAGAATTTTTTGGTGATGAAATAGAAGGTATTTTTGAAATAGATGCTATTAATTATAAGATTTTGTCCAGACATAGAAATATTTCAATTTTCCCAGCTTCTATATTTGTAACAGATAAAGCTAAATTAGAATTATCACTTTCAAGAATTGAAAAAGAATTACAAGAAAGAGTATCATACTTTAGATCACAAGGATTGATAGTAGAAGCAGAGCGAATAAAATCAAAAACAGAATATGATATAGAAATGCTTAGAGAAACAGGTGTATGTGGAGGTATTGAGAATTATTCTTGTCATTTGTCACTTAGAGAACCTAATATGAGTCCAGAGACATTAATTGATTTTTATAAAAAAAATTTTTTATTAATTGTTGATGAATCTCATGTAACTCTTCCGCAAGTAAGAGGAATGTATAATGGTGATAGACAAAGAAAAATGTCTTTAGTTGATAATGGTTTTAGATTACCATCAGCTCTTGATAATCGCCCCCTTAATTTTGAAGAATTTGAGGAAAAATTAGATCAAGTTATTTATGTTTCAGCAACGCCTGCAGATTTTGAACTTGGTAAATCACAAGAAATTGTGGAACAAATTATAAGACCTACTGGATTATTAGATCCAGTTGTAAAAGTAAGAAAAAAAGATGGTCAAATCGATCATATAATATCAGAACTTAATAATATTATTAGTAAAAATGAACGAGCTTTAATAACTACTTTAACTATTAGAATGGCAGAGGAACTTACTGATTATTTAAAAGATATGGGAATAAAAGTTGCATATTTACATTCAGAAATTAAGTCACTGGAGAGAATAAGTATAATAAAGTCGCTTAGACTTGGTAAATATGATTGTATTGTAGGAATAAATTTATTAAGAGAGGGTTTAGATATTCCTGAAGTTAGTAAAATATTTATACTTGATGCTGATAAAGAAGGATTTTTACGTAATGATAAAAGTTTAATTCAAACAATTGGTCGTGCTGCTAGAAATGAAAATGGTGAAGTTACATTATTTGCAGATATTATAACTAATTCAATGCAGACAGCAATTGATGAAACTACTAGAAGAAGAGAAATACAAAAAGCGTATAACACTAAACATAATATTGTTCCTAAAACAATATACAAAGAAATTAGTGATGATATTTCAATTAAATATAATGAAGATATTAAAACGAAAAAACTTAGTAAACATGATAAAATTAGTCTGATTGAACGACTTGAAATTGAAATGAAGGAAGCAGCAGCAAATCTTGATTTTGAAAAGGCAATGGAGTTGAGAGATGCAATGCTGGAAATCAAAGGTGAATTATGAGAATAGATAAATTCTTAAAAGTATCTAGACTTGTTAAAAGACGCGTCGTTTCACAAGAATTACTTGATTCAAAACGTGTATTTATTAATGATAAAGTCGTTAAGAAGTCTGCTCAAGTAAAAGTAGGGGATGAAATATTATTAAAGTATGGAAATGTAGATAATCGACGATATGTTAAAGTAAGAGTTGTTAAAATTGAAAATGTTGTAAACAAAGATGATGCAACTACACTTTATGAAGTGATTGGAGGATAAAATGGCTAGAAAAAAGAAAGGTAAAACTGTAATTACTTTTGGCTTGTTATTTTTTACTGTTATAACTACTACGATGCTTTTTAATTTAAGTAAAACATATTTTGAATATGTCAAGATGAAAAGAGATAATGAAAAAGTTAAAATTTCAATAAAAAAAGAGAAGGAAGTTGCTAAAGAACTTGAAGATGTAATAAGTAAATTAAATGATCCTAATTATTTGAAAACTTACGCAAAAGAAAATTATCTATATTCAGAAGATGGAACGATTATTATTAGAATTCCAGATGAGAAGGAAGAATAAATGGATATTGATAAACTAAAAAATAAGCGATTACTTCTTGCGGTTTCTACTGGTGTAGATTCAATGGTAATTTTAGATATGATAAGAAAACTTGATTGTGATATCCATGTTATATATATTAGACATCATCATCGTATTCGTGTTTATATTGAAAGTGAATTTTTTACCACTTTTTGTAATAGAAACAATTTAGACTTGACTACTTATGATTATTATCATGTAGATGGTAACTTTGAGTCAGTTGCTAGAGAATTTAGATATAAGTGTTTTAAAGAAGTTTATGATAAATATGACTGTGATTATTTAATAACAGCGCATCATGGTGATGATTTAGTTGAAACAATGTTAATGAGACAACTTCGTGGTACTGATTTAAATAGTGTTGGAGGCATTAGAGAGTTTTCTAAATGTTTTGGAATGAATATTGCTAGACCGCTTTTAAAATTTTCTAAAATGGAACTTAGAGAGTATGCAAACAAGCATAAAATAATTTATTTTGAAGATGAAACTAATAGTGATATTTCATATAAAAGAAATTTTTTGAGACATGAAATTATACCTAAACTTGGAGAAGGTTATATAAAAAAGTATAATTCTTTAAGCCAAGAATTATATGAAGTAAGTGATTATATTAATGATAAGGTTAACAAATATATTAATCTATATACTGATGTTTACCTTAAATATACCATGCTTGACAAAAGAATATTAAAATATGGTGTTAAAAATTGTTTAAAAATATTATATGATGATAATATTATTAATATTTATGACAAACATCTCTATTTGATTATTGATATGAAAATTGGAGATAAAATTGAGTTACCACTAGGATATTTTGTTTTTAAAAATCAGAATGAATATATTTTTAGTAAATGTCTTGATTTTACGTATGATTATGAATATAAAAAAAATTTGGTTGTAGAATTTTTAAATAGTAAATTAAGTTTTATTGGAGATCAAGTTTTAAATTTATCAAGCGAGGTAGTGTTTCCACTTAGAATTAAGAATGCCGATATGAATTTATATATTGAAAATAGCAATGGTAGACAAAAATTGAATCGTGTATTTATCAATGCTAAGGTTTTGGCTCATAAAAGAGCCAGTTGGCCAATTTTAATAGATTCAGAAAATAAAGTTATATGTGTATTTGGTATTAAGTATTCAAAATATTGTTTAAAAAATGTAAAGAATCATAATAATGTGATACAATATAAATGTGAGTTTAAAGGAGATGATTTTATTGCACAGTGATATAAAGAAAGTTATTTTTGAATCTGAAGAAATTTTAGATTCGTGTTCAAAACTAGGGAAATTAATTACTGATGATTACAAGGATTGTAAGAACCTAATTCTAGTGGCGTTACTTAAAGGGTCTGTACCATTTGTTGGTGATTTAATGAAGAAAATTGATTTGAATTTGACTGTAGAATATATGGATGTTTCTAGTTATCATGGCGGAATGGAATCATCTGGGGAAGTTAAAATTTTGAAAGATTTAGATACTCCAATAACTAACAAAGATGTGTTAATAGTTGAAGATATAATTGATACAGGTAAAACTTTAAAAACTGTTATTTCGTTATTAAAGCAACGTGGTGCAAATAGTGTTAAAGTTGTAACATTAATTGATAAACCCGTTGGTAGAATTGTTGATTTAGAAGCTGACTATATTGGACTTGAAGTTGGAAACGAATTTATTGTAGGTTATGGATTAGATTATAATGAATCGTATAGAAATTTGGATTATATCGGTATTTTAAAAGAAGAAGTATATCAACAGGAGGTTGAATGTGAAAAAACAAAAATTTAATATTTTTGCTCTTATAATTATATTACTTGCGATGCTTTTTGTATTTAGAAACTTTTCAGGTGCTTTTCCTAAGACTGAGCAAATAACATATAATGAATTTATAGAAAGTAGTAAAAAGATTGATCAAATAAAAGTGAAAATTGACGTTTCTCAGTTTACTAGAAACTATAATATTACTGGTACGTATAAAGAAGCAACTAAGGAAGGTGTATCAGATTTTTATTTGATTGCTCCCTATTCTGAAAGAGTTGATAAAGAAGTTGATGCATTAATTGATGATGGTGTAGATGTTTCATATGCTAAAACAAGCCAAATCGCCTTGATTTTGACAAATATGTTACCAACAGTGTTGCTAATTGGAATTATGATTTTCTTCTTTATGAAACAAAGTGGTGGGGGTGGTGCTCTTGAAGTAGGAAAGAGTAAAGCTAAACTTTCTGAATCTACAAAGAAAGTTACCTACAATAATGTTGCAGGGCTTGAAGAAGAAAAACAAGAATTGATTGAAATTGTAGATTTTTTGAAAGGTCCAGATAAATTTACAAAAATGGGTGCACGAATTCCTAAAGGGGTACTTTTAGTTGGGCCTCCTGGTACAGGTAAAACTCTACTTGCTAAGAGTGTTGCAGGTGAAGCAGGAGTTCCGTTCTACTTTATATCAGGTTCTGATTTTCTTGAAATGTTTGTGGGAGTTGGTGCTAGTAGAGTTAGAGATATGTTTAAAAAAGCAAAAGCGAATTCACCTTGTCTGATTTTTATTGATGAGATTGATGCTATTGCTCGTCAGCGTGGTTCTGGTATAGGTGGGGGACATGATGAACGTGAGCAGACATTAAATCAAATCTTAGTTGAAATGGATGGTTTTGAAGGAAATGAAGGAGTTATAATTTTAGCTGCAACAAATCGTGCTGATGTTTTAGATCCTGCAATACTTCGTCCTGGTCGTTTTGATAGACAAGTTATGGTAAATTTACCTACTGTTAAAGAAAGAGGACACATATTGTCTTTACATGCAAAGAATAAAAAATTTGTGGATGGTGTAGATTTTGATTTAGTAGCTGCTAGGACTCCAGGTTTTAGTGGTGCTGATTTAGAAAATGTTTTAAATGAAGCTGCACTTTTAGCAGTACGCGAGGATAAAAAAGAGATAAGTACTGAACTAATTGATGAAGCAATTGATCGTGTTATGATGGGACCTGCAAAGAAAAGTAAAAAATATACTGAACATGAAAAAAATCTGGTTGCACATCATGAAGCTGGACATGTGGTTTGCGGGCTAGTTCTAGATAATGCAAGCGATGTTCATAAAGTCACAATTATTCCAAGAGGGATGGCAGGTGGATATGCGTTAATGTTACCTAAAGAAGAACGTTTCTTTAGTACGAGAACTGAATTAATAGAGAGAATTAATGGGTTGCTTGCAGGTAGAGTCAGTGAAGAATTAATTTTCAATGAAATTAGTACTGGTGCGCATAACGACTTTGAACAAGCTACAAAGATAGCACGTGCGATGGTAACAGAGTATGGTATGAGTGAACTTGGACCAATTCAATGGGAAAAACCTCAAGGAAGTGTATTTTTAGGAAGAGATTATGCAAGTAATAAGAATTTCTCTGATTCGATTGCAAGAGAGATAGATTTAGAAGTTAGAAAAATTATTACTGATGCTCATGACAAAACTACAGCTATATTAAAAGAAAATATGGAACTATTAAAAACTGTTGCAAATGAATTATTAAAAAAAGAAATTCTAAATAAAGAAGATATTGATAAAATATACTTTGATGTGGCAGGAATTAGGATTGGTTCAATGAAAAATAATGAATTAACTGGGGATAAAACTGTCGAAACAAAAGGCTCAATTGATGAAGAATCGAATACAGAAGAAGTGTAGTATGGATCAAATAGTAAAAGCAATTAGTTCTACAGAAGATTATATTATTGTTGCTTGCACTTCTACAAAACTCCTTCAAGATATAGTAAAAAATCATAAAATTGTCACTGGTTTTAATAATAAAATCAGTGATGTTATTAGTGCTAATATTTTGATGAGTATGAATTTAAAGAGTGAAAAAGAACAAATAGGTCTAAGTTTAAATACAAATGGTATGTTATCTCAGATTAATAGTAATGGTAATTACTATGGTGGATTTAATGGCTATGGTGTTTTAAATAAAAAAGGTGCTAGTATTATTGGGGATGGAGTTTTAGAAGTTCATCGTTATTACAATGGTAAAGAAGTGAGTAGTAGCCAAATTACAGCCGATAAAAATGATATCAGTAAAATTATTGTGGATTATTATTTCAAAAGTGAACAGGTATATTCAGTTTTGTTACTTGCAAGCATTAGTGATAAGAAGAGTGATGAGTTTTATGGTAGTGGTGGAATTTTAATCCAATTACTTCCAAATGCGAAAGAAGAAGTAAAAGATATTATAGCTGAAAGTGTTGCAAAAATAGAATCGTTGTCAAAGAAAATTGCACTCGGTTTAAGTGGAGAAGATATGATTAAATTGATAGATGAAGGTGCTAAAATAATTGAAGAAAGACCTGTATTTTTTGAATGCAATTGCAGTAATAAAAGCGTTTTAGATTCACTTAAATTAATTAATAAAAATGATATCGACGAAATTATAAATGAAGATGGTGGTGTAAAGATAATTTGTAATGCATGTAACAAGGAGTACATTTTCTATAGGGAAGATTTTGATTATGAAAATTGATAAAAATTATATGATTGATTCCTTTGATAAAGTTGCTAAGACCTACAAAAATGCTATTACTAGAGTTGGACTTTGGGATTCGGAAAAAGATATAATTTTAAAATATGCAAAAAAAAATGATCATATTTTAGATATGGGTTGTGGAGCAGGTAGATGCGCGTTTGGAATTGAAAAACTAGGCTTTAAGAGTATTGATGCAATCGATTTTTCACCTGCAATGATTCAAGAAGCAATTAACATAAATACTAGTAAAATTAATTTTGAGGTTGATGATTGCACTAATATTCAAAAGGAATCTAACTATTACGGTTTCATTATTTTTTCATTTAATGGGCTAATGCAAATACCTAAAAGTTCTAATAGGGTGCAGGCTTTAAAAGAGTTATATCGTGTTTTAAAAAATGGAGGAATTTTGGTCTTTACTACTCATGATCGTAATAATGGTAATGATGAATATAAAAGACTGTGGCATGATGAAAAAATAGAGTGGAATTCAGGGAAAAATGATTTTAGATTACACGAATTTGGAGATGTATTAACTTATGATGAAGTGGACAACATTGAATATTTCATTCATATACCAACAGTGGATGAAATATTAAATACTTTAAATGAAGTGGGTTTTCATTTAGTAGATAGTTTTATAAGATCAAAAAGATACAGAGAAAATAAGCAAGTTTATGCATTTTCAGATAATTGTCGGTTTTGGATTGTAAAAAAGTAATTTAATATATTATCTATAACGATGGATGAAAAAGTACAATAATATTGTGATTAATATAGCACATTGTTGTTTAATTAGGAGATGTATATGAAAAAAATTATTACTTATGGTACATATGATTTATTACATTATGGACATATTAATTTATTACAAAGAGCAAAAGAAATGGGAGATTACCTTATTGTTGCTGTTTCATCTGATGAATTTAACAATATAAAAGGTAAAAAGACATATTTTAATTTAGAAACAAGAATTAAAATGCTTGAAGCGGTTAAATATGTTGATGAAATAATAGTTGAAAATTCTTGGGAACAGAAAATATTAGATGTTTCTAAACTAGATATTGACACTTTTGTTATTGGAGATGATTGGAAAGGTAAATTTGATTTTTTGAAACAGTATTGTGAGGTATGCTACTTGGAGAGAACCAAGGGAATTTCAACAACTCAAATAAAAAAAGATTTATCCTTAAAATAAAAGAGTAAAGATTATATCACTTTACTCTTTTTATGATTTCATTTATTACATTTTTGTAATCATCACTGTAGTATGTTTGATTTGCTTTTGCTTTGCAAATCGTATCAAAGTTTATAGTTTTAAGTTCTTCGTTTGAATAAATGTGATATATATTCATATCATCAGTAGCATTATCGTATAACCCACGAGTGTGTTTATAATCATCTAAATCTATATTTATTGCTATAATCGGTTTGTTTAGTAAAGTAAAACTATAAATTGCAGAACTATAATCAGTAATAAGGATATCAGCATGATTGTAAAGTGAATTTAAAGATGTACAATTATTAACATCAATAATATTTGATAATAAATTATTTTTACCACTTGTTAGATAGTGTCCTCTAATAAAAAACAGTGTATCCTGATTATTTAAAGCAAAGTCATTAAAATCAAAGTTTTCTGTGTAAGTATATTCTTTTTTATTTGCATTTAATTTATTTTCTCTAAAAGTGGGCATATAAAGAATAATTCTTTTATACTTGCTCTTATCTATATTTAATTTTGTATTATTATTTTTTAGTTCAACGTCAGCAGGGTACATCTTTTGGATTAACTTATTTTTATATTTAAATGCACTTATAAATTTTTTTTCACATTCTAGTGATGGAACCCAAAGATAATCCCATTTATTTACTTCAACATCAAATTCATTCAAATATGATTTTTTACCTTTGTTACTAAATGTATAATTATCTTGATCATGAACTAATTTTTTCCATGGAATTCCATGCCATAATTGTATAACAATTTGATTACTTCTTTTATAAAATAAACTTGTATGTAATCTTGAGTTAGTGACAATGTATCTAGATAATGATAAAATGAAAAAGTATTTAAGTGAATTTTTTTTTATTAGTTTGACATTAAATTTACTTGCCATTAATTTGGAATGATATGAATTTTTATTTTTACATACAAAAAACTTGTGATCGATATTAGTATGCATAAGTAAATAATAAATATTTTCATCTAAGCGTTTACCTAAAAATGATTCAAATACTATCCAATTTTTAATTTTAAACTTGCTTCCAAAAATGAAAATACATTTTACAACCACTAACAAAATTGATTTCATAATAACCCTCCAAATCGCTATAACTATTATACCATATTGTTTTATCAATAAAAATATAGTTATATCTTTTGTATGATTTATGTGGTATAATCAGATATATTTTAATATTTGTTGTAAAAAAATGATAAATTTAAGAGAATTAATAGAAAACGAAATATTGTTTTAAAATATAAAGTTAATTTTAGGAGGGTATATGAAAATTAAGAAAAAAATTTTATTAATTCCATTTGAAAATGAAATGACCTTTATTGATGACATTTGTTTTTTTATTGATATTTATAAGTACGACTTTGATGTAATTGTAGTTTCAAATTTGCATGATGAAAATTTTATAGAAATTGATAATGTCACATATATTAGACCAGAAAATGAGCTTACGAATTATTTAATTTACACATCAGAATATATCATTGATGCAGGAACTGCTAACTGGATGTCAAAAGTTGTAGACGCCCAAAAAAGAGTTAGTGTTTGGCATGGCATACCATATAAGAAGACATTTACTGATTTATCATCAAAGTATCTTACAGCTGCACTTAACTATCAAAGGGCATATAAATTGATGCTATCACCTTCCCAATATTATACAAATAATTTTCTTAAAAATGCAATGCTTTATAAGGGAGAGGTATATGAAACAACTATGCCTAGAATTTATAATATATTGAAAAATAATAACCAAGAATATAAATTAAAAATAAAAAAAGATTTAAATATTCCTTCAAATAAAAAAGTGCTGATGTATAGTCTGGCGACGAAAATAAATTGTGAATATGAAGCAACATGTGATTTAAAAAAAATAAAAAAAATTCTTGGTAGTGAGTGGATTGTTGTTAGTGATATAGAGAATTTAAATTTATTTGAAAATATTAAAGATATTGATTATGAATTTAGTGACTATAAAAATACTAGTGATTTATTATTGATTTCTGATGTGCTTATGAGTGATTATTCAAGCCTGATTTTTGATTTTGCTTTATTGAATAAACCATTAGTTATTTATCAAGATGAGCGGGTTTCAACAAGTGATTTGATGTTTGATATTAATGAGTTTGTTAATTCAGATATAATTGCAAGAAACACAACTCAATTATATGAAATTTTTAATAAAATTTCTCAAAATAAATTGGAGTGCAATTATGAGAAATTATTAGATGTATTTTATGAGCATAGGTGTCTGAGTGATTATGAAAAGTTAATAAATAAATTAGATTTTGATGCTAGTTCATACAATCATAAAGATATTACTTTTTTAGTTAATGATTTGCATAAAGTCACAGGAATAAATAAATATATACAAAAGTTTGCGATAAAATTCAAAGAAATATATAAGTGTAGAATTAATATATTTGCTGTTAATCATTTATCGGAAAATGGTGATGAATATACTGTTTTTGATAATGAAGATATTTTTTATGCAAAAACTTCTTATAAACAGCTGGGTGGTTTTTGTAGAGAATTTTTAAAAAATACAGATGGATATATTATTTCCTGTGATTTTGAGGCCCACTTGTTCTTTTCAAAGTATTTTAAAGGAAAAGAAGTAATTACTATGCTTTACGAAGAAAATACAAATATTGATTATAAAAATTATATTAAAGCGATAAATAATCATAGTTTATATAACTATAAATGTATTTTAACATTAATAAAACAACAAGACAATTTGCTAAAAAAACATATTAACGATAAATATATATTAGATAAAGTTTTTTGTTTAGAAAATGAACTTGATGATAGAAAATCTATAAATAGATTAGTAAAATTGTTGGCAAGTTTAAAATCACTTAATTCTATTGAGAAAGTTAATAACAATGATTTAGGCAGAGCAATTTTATTAAAGAATGTGATGAAACGAAAAATAGAGTCAGGTTGTAATAAAGTTAGTGATGTATATTTTAAACTTAAACCTCAACCTCTTGTATCTATCGTAGTACCTTACTACTATTCAAGTAACACGATTATGGATACACTTAATTCTTTAAAGGAACTTACTTATAAAAATATTGAAATTATTGTTATTAATGATGGCAGTGATGATTACACACCACCAAAATGGGATAATATTAGGTATTATAATTTAAAAGAAAATATAGGTTTAGGTCTGGTTAGAAATTATGGCGTTCAACTTGCTAAAGGTAAATATGTTGCTTTTGTAGATTCTGATGATGTTTTAAATAAAGAGGGGCTAACATATCTTGTAAGTTATGCTTTAAAAAATGATTTGGATGTAGTTTCTGGTAAAGTTGTGCGATTAAATCTAACTACTAACCAGTCTCACGTTTGGTTTAATGATATTTATAAAGAACAATATATTAATACTTTTAAAGAAAGGTTTCTTTTACTTAGTGACACACTTGCTCACAACAAACTTTATAAACGTGATGCGCTAGACAAATATAATATGAAGTTTGAAGTTGGTTTGTACGAAGATAAACTTTTCACTGCGCAGTTGTACTTAAAATACGATAAAATAGGTATTGTTAATAAACATTATTATACATGGACACATTTTGAAAATTCTAATAGTATCACTAATAGTCTAACTATTGATAATTTTAACCAAAGAATTCAAAAAATTAATAGTATGTTAAGTATTACTAATAATAAATTTAAAGTAAGATATATGAGTTTCTTAATTAATCATGATTTAAGAATTTACATAAATCAGTTTTTAAATTATAATGAAGAAGAAAAACGACATATTTTTAACACAATGAAGGATGTGTTAGAAAAAAATTCAAAATTTATGTGGATTCAGTTTGTTAGGCGAACTTCAGGTAAAGAACTTGTTGAAGCATTATTTGATGATGATGAAGAAAGATTTAAAAAGATATCAGAATTAGATTCAAGTGAATTTTTAATTCAAGATAAGTAATAATCTTAATATTTAAGTCAATTTAAATTTAAATAAAGGAAAGAAAAAAATAGAATTGAATATATCATTAGAAAAGAGGGTGATGTTATGTCAATTCTAATATATGATGACAATAAAACAAATTTAAAAATAATGGAAAATACATTGCAGAATGCTGGATATGAAGTTGAGTCAAGTAATGATGTAATTGAATCTATAAAGTTACTTGAAAAAAATAGTGATAATATTGACTTGATTATTACAAACTATGCTATAAATAAGTTTACGCTTAGAGATTATTTGTATATAATTAGAAAACTTAATAAAGATATTAGGGTGGTTGTAGTTTCAAATTCATATGATTCAAAGGATGAATTAGAAAGTATTGAATTATGTGTAGATGAGTATATTAAAAAACCAATTTCTACTACTATATTGCAAAAAAGAGTTGAAATGCTGTATGATAGTCAAAATAAAGAGGGCCATTTCTTTATTAAGAGAGATTTAATTACTATTGATACAATAAATCATATTGTAAAAAAAAGGGATAAAATAGTTGAACTTTCTATGACAGAGTATAAAATATTAGTTAATTTGGTAAGAAATAGTAATTATATAGTGTCAAGAAAAGAATTATATGAAAAAGTGTGGAGTCTTAAATATGACCAAGTTAAAGTAAGAACAGTCGATGTTCATATTTCAAATTTAAGGGCTAAATTAAATTTGAATTGTTTATACTCAGTTAGAGGAATTGGGTATAGAATTGAGAATTGATTTAAAATATAATTTTAAAAAAGTTAGAGAGTATCTTAGGATACTCTCTAATGTTTTATTTGTATAATTCAACTGCAATTTTCGCAGCAAGTTTTGCATTGTTATAAACAAGTGCTATATTACTTTCTAATGATTTTCCATCAGTAATTTCCTTTATTTTTCCAAGTAGAAACGGTGTTGATTCATATCCAGAAACATTATTTTTATTCATTTCTTCAATTGCTTTATTAATTGCATTATTAATTAAATCATAATCCATTGCATACTCTTTTTGAATTGGATTTGTAATTACACAACCACTTTGTAATCCCAGTTGCTGCTTTGCTCTTAAAAAATTAGCTATTTCTATTTCACTATTCATTTGATAATTTACATTATAATTACGTCCCGTAGTATAAAATTCAGGTAAAATAGCTGTTTTATATCCTATTACTTCTACACCTTTAGTTTCAAGATACTCAAGGGTTTTAGGTAAATCTAAAATTGATTTAATTCCTGCACAAATAACAGCTACGTTTGTTTTGGAAAGTTCTTCAAGATCTGCCGATATATCCATAGTGATTTCTGCACCACGATGAACACCACCAATTCCACCCGTTGCAAAAACTTTTATATTTGCAAGTGAAGCAGCGTACATTGTAGTAGCTACTGTAGTTGCACCAATATTATTATTTGCAATAATATACGCTAAGTCTTTTCTGCTAGCTTTGAGAACAGTTTCAGCAGTAGCAAGTTTATGAAGTTCATCTTTGTTTAAACCAATTTTAATTTTCCCGTCCATAATACATATTGTTGCAGGAATAGCTCCATTATTTCTAATGATTCTTTCACACTCATTTGCCATTTCAACATTTTGTGGATAAGGCATTCCGTGCGAAATTATAGTGGATTCTAGTGCAACAACTGGTTTGTTAGCATTAAGTGCTTCTCTTACTTCTTTACTTATATCTAATAATTTATTCATTTTATTCTCCAATCATTTTTTTACTTAATAGTGTACTGACAGTGGTGTCTTGTTGAATTGAGTGCATTGACATTTTAATTGCAATATCAACACATTTGTTAATAGGATAATTATTTACTAATCCATAAATAATTCCAGCACTGAAACTATCTCCAGCACCTATTGCACTAACAACATTAACACTTGTCACGTTTTTGGACATTACTTTAGAACCTACATTAAAAAAAACTGGCTTATCCTTATTTGTTACAATTAGATTTAAATTTGGATATGTGTTAATTACATTGTTTATATCAGTTGTTTTAAATAAAGTTTCCATTTCACTTTTTGTACATTTTAGATAATTTATGTTTGGTAATATATTAGCAATTTTATTAGCTTTTGCATCACTAGTTGCATCAACAAACAACTTTGTTTTTATATTGCCTAAATAATTAGCTACTTTTGTACTATTCGCATCGCACACAATTATTTCACTATCATCAAAGTTAATTTTTTCTAAAAATTGTGAATCTAGTGTATCAACAATATCCATACTACTAATAGATATGTAACTATCTGATTCATGATTTAGTATTGATATAAATGTACTGGTTGGTAAACTTGATTTTTTAGCTAATACATTAACATTAAGGTCCTTTAAAAATTGCATTGCATTTTTACCAACTTCATCCTTTCCAACAATAGTAACAAAAGTTGGATTTAATTCTAGTCTAGCCAAATTTTCACAAATGTTACGACCTACTCCGCCATATGAAAAAATTGCCTTCCCAGGATTTTTATCAAATAGTTTAAGTTCATTATAGCTTTTTGCTACAATATCAATGTTAGTAGCACCAACAACAGTTATTTTCTTCATTACATCACCTCAGAATTAATTATAACATAGAAAGTGTTAAGTTAGTGTTAAAAAATTAATTTTAGTTAATACTTATTGTATAATATATGTAGGAGGTGTGAATAATGGATGTAGAAATCATTGACAATACGGTTAAATTTCAAACTGCTAGTGGTTATATAGTTTTAATTGAAGAAGAAGAGTATTTATTATTACTTGAAAGCGTTAATTATTAGTTTTAACATAATGCTAGAGTTATTGTGATACTTGATGAGAAGTATAATATTGTTGTAAGATGTTAAATACATTGTTCTTTGCTGATTGTAGAAACATTGACTCTTATCACTGATGTATAATAAGGTTTTCATTTGGATTGTTCAACACTGTTGAAGAAGTGGATTTGTTATAGAAGTGAAAAAAATAAATAAAGGAAAAAGTGATAAATATTAGCACTTTTTTTTTGTTATTCTTTACAACGTAGTAATGTTATAGTATAATAGTGGTAGATTATGGTAATTAAGTGTCTAAAAGTGGTAGAAAGTGGTGATTAATATGTTTATAGGTGAATATAATCATAATATTGATGCCAAGGGGAGGTTAATTGTTCCTTCTCGTTTTCGTGACATTTTAAGAGAAGAATTTATTATAACAAGAGGACTAGATAAATGTTTATTTGTCTACCCTGTAAATGAATGGGAAAAGTTAGTAAACATTATTAAAGCCTTGCCATTTACAAAAAAGAAAAATCGAGATTTTCAACGTTTTTTCCTATCTGGTGCAACTTTATGTGAAATTGATAAGCAAGGTAGAGTTAATATATCAACTTCATTAATTAATTATGCTAAATTAGATAAAGAATGTGTAATAGTTGGTGTAAATGAAAGAATTGAAATCTGGTCAAAAGATGAGTGGAATTGTTTTATTGATAATAATATTGATGATTTAAGTGATATAGCTGAAGATATATTTGAAAGTGATGTGAGTTTCAATGAATGATATTCATTACAGTGTACTACTTCATGAAAGTATAGAAATGCTTAATTTAAAGCATAATGGAGTATATGTTGATGCGACGCTAGGAATAGGTGGTCACAGCCAAGAAATATTAAAGCATATTAAAAATGGTTGGTTATATTGTTTTGATCAAGATGAAACTGCAATTACTTTAGCCAAAAGAAGATTAAATGAGTATGATAACTTTACAATAATTAAGAGCAATTTTTCAAACTTAAAAAATGAACTAAAAAAGCATGGTGTTAATAAAATAGACGGAATTATATATGATTTAGGAGTTTCTTCTTTACAGT
Organism: Bacilli bacterium; assembly: GCA_047975285.1. Taxonomy (GTDB): domain Bacteria; phylum Bacillota_I; class Bacilli_A; order JBKEDG01; family JBKEDG01; genus JBKEDG01. The sequence goes on from JBKEDG010000026.1 coordinate 18,994, forward strand.
TTGATTCTAAGGAGCGTGGTTTTAGTTATAGATTTGATGCATTATTAGATATGAGAATGGATTTAGGTAGTGATTTGGATGCAAAATATGTTGTTAATAATTATTCTGAAATTGAAATCGCCAATATTATTTATATGTATGGTGGAGAAAAATTTTCAAGATCAATTGCCAAAAATATTTGCAAGTGTCGCAAGCAAAAACAAATTGAAACTACTTTTGAATTAGTTGATATAATTAAAAGTAGCTTGCCACAAAAAGAACTAAGAAAAAAAGGTCATCCAGCAAAAAAAACTTTTCAAGCATTGAGAATTGAAGTAAATAAGGAATTAGATGTATTGAAAAAATCGTTAGAAGAAGCAGTAAGCATTTTAAATGTTGGTGGTAGAATTGGAGTAATAAGTTTTCAATCTTTAGAGGATATAATTGCTAAGTCATATTTTAATAGTTTAATTAATATTGATTATCCCAAAGATATTCCTATACTTGATGAAAAGTGTCATCCAGTACTAAAAAAAATTTCAAGAAAAAATATAAAACCTACTTTAGAAGAATTAGAAGTTAATAGTAGATCAAAATCTGCTCAATTAAGAGTAGTAGAAAAGGTGAGAGAATATGAAAAGTAAGGAATTAAAATATGTAAAATTATCGTTGTTAATATACATTTTTATAGGTTTAATAATAAGTTGTGTGGGTACATTATATCTTAATGTACAACTTTCAACATTAAATCTAGAATATGATAAAAATTTGACAAATTTGGAAGATTTAAAAGCTAATAACTCCTATTTGGAAATGAAAAAAAATGAAAATTTAACAAGAGAGAAGATTGAAGTTTTTGCATCGTCAAATGGTTTAGTTCCTTCATTTCCCAATGTTGTAGATTTAGAAGATGAAGAGTAGAATAAAATCAAGAAAAGTATTGTATATTAATCTAATTATCTTAGTAGTTTTTTTTGTGCTTATATATAGATTGACAACTGTTTCAGCATTTAAGAAAGTTGATGGTTATAATTTGAAGGATTTAGAATCGACTATTAAACAAAAAAAAGATATTATATCAAGTAAACGTGGTAGTATATTAGATTCAAATGGAAATATTCTTGCTGAGAGTGTTTATACTTATCGAATAGTAGCTTATGTGGATCCTAAAAGATCTAAATCAACATCAAAACAAGTTCATGTTAGTGATATTGAGAATACAGCAAATATAATATCAACTGTTGTTGGTGAGAAAAAGGAAAATATAGAAAAACTTCTTAATGATGCAATTTTATCTGGTTATACTCAAACATATCTTGGTAGTAAAAGTTCTAATATCACGGTCAACCAAAAGTCTGAAATTGAAGAATATGACTTACCTGGAATTACTTTTGAAGAAAGGGAATCTAGAAGTTATCCATATGGTAATTTTGCATCTTATCAAATAGGATATGCAAAATATTATGAAGAAACAAATGAAAAAGATGCTGAACTTGTTGGAGAACTTGGTGTTGAAAGTAGTTACAATGATTTATTAAGTGGCACTGATGGTATGTATGAGTATATTGCAGATGCTAATGGGACAAGAATTCCCAATACCGCAGAAAAAATTGTTCCATCAGTTGATGGAAACGATGTATATTTAACGCTTGATAAAGATATTCAATTAATTTTAGAGAATGCAATTGCCAAAATTGATGATGATTATAATCCTAATGTTGCTTTAGTAATTGCTGCATCAGCCAAAACAGGCGAAATACTGGGTGTTACATCGACGCCGTCATTTAATCCAAATGAACGAGATATCAACTCATATATTAATCCTCTTCATGAGATGAGTATAGAACCTGGCTCTACAATGAAAACATTTACATATGCAAGTGCTATTGAGGATGGAGTGTATGATGGCAATTACAAATATAGAAGTGGTAATTATACTGTTCATGATCAGACAATATATGATTGGAATATGAAAGGATGGGGAACAATAAATCTTGATCAAGGCTATTTATATTCGTCAAATACAGGGTCAGCAATAATAGGTTATGAAAAGTTAGGTAAAAATAAATTAATGGAATATCATGAAAAGTTGGGCTTTGGGAAAAAAACAGATTTTGATTTGCCAGGTGAAGTTAAAGGTGATATAGAACAAACATATGATATTGATACGGTTGCTGCTTCATATGGTCAAGGAATTGCGATTACACCAATTCAGATGATCCAAGCACTTACAGTCTTTGGTACAAATGGAAGTACAATGAAGCCATATATTGTAGATAAAGTTGTTGATTCCAAAAATAATGTTATTCACGAAACAAAACCAACAGTTAGTGAAAAAAATATATATTCTCAAGATACAATTTATAAAATGAAAGAAATGATGAGAGATTATGTACAAAGTCCAAATGCAATGAGTCAAAATTATAACTTTTCAGAGTACGGATTATTTGGTAAAACAGGTACTGCAGAAATTTCAAATTCTAACGGTACGTATTTAACAGGTGCAAATAATTATATTTTTTCTTTTACAGGATTAATGCCTTTTGATGATCCCGAAATAATAGTGTACGGTCTTATTAAACAACCAAAGCACTCTGAAAGCTTATCTTTAATAAAATTAATTCAAGAAGTTGTACCTGGGATTGCAGAAATAAAAAACATTTCTATTAAAGAACAAAATAACATTGATTCTAAAACATTTTATATGGGCGAGTATGAAGGACTTAGCGTTCAAAAAGCGAAAAAACAACTATCTGAACTATCTACCAATGAAGTGATTATTTTAGGTGATGGAGAGAATGTTTTAAAGCAATATCCTAAGGCACAATATCCACTTCGTTCTTATTCAAAAGTATATTTGCTTACAGATGGAAGTGATACTATGCCTAATTTAATTGGTATGAGTTACAAAGATGCGGCCATTGTTATGTCGCTGTATGGAATAGGCTTCAAAAAAAATGGGATTGGTAAAGTAGTCTCTCAAAGCGTAAAAGCAGGCACTAAAATTAATCCTAGTGTAGAAGTAAACATTGAATTGAAATAATTTATGACAAATTTTTAAAAATATAGTATAATATATATGGGAAGTAAGGTGATTACATGATCGAAGTTCAACATATAATAGTATCAATTCTATTAGGATTTACTCTAAGTTTAGCAATTGGATATTTTTTAATAAAAGAACTAAAAATATTAAATTTTGGACAAACAGTTAGAGATGATGGACCCAAGTCTCACTATGTAAAAAATGGCATCCCGACAATGGGTGGGCTAATGTTTATTGTTTCTACAATAATTACAATAATTTTACTTAATTTTGTTTGGAAGATTCAATACAGTTATTATATTACAATTGTAATGGTAATTTTTATTGGATTTGCATTTATAGGTTTTCTAGATGATTATTTAAATATAAAAATGGGAAGTAGTAAGGGGTTAACTCCAATACAAAAGTTGTTATTTCAATTTCTAATTGCTGGAATTGTCTACTATTTATATACAAAACTTAATTTGGATAGCCAAAATAAAGTTATTATAAATACATTGGATATTGAACTTGACTTAGGGAAATTCTATATTGTCTATATTTTAGTTATGATAGTAGGATTTTCAAATGCTGTTAATATTACAGATGGATTAGATGGATTAAGTTCGGGATTATCGGTTATTGCCTTTATTGTTTTTGGTTTTATTGCAGGAAAAATGTCAGTATATGTTCCTGGATTAAGTGATTTAATGATTTTTTGCTTTACTCTTGTAGGTGGACTGCTTGGATTTATGTTCTATAATGTTAACCCAGCAAAAGTTTTTATGGGAGATACTGGATCCTTAGCTTTAGGAGCAACTCTTGCAATTGTTGCAGTATTAACTAATCATGATGTTACATTGTTTATTGTTGGAGGAGTATTTATCATTGAAATTTTAAGTGTTGTACTACAAGTGATTTCGTATAAAACAACTAAGCGAAGAATTTTTCTAATGTCACCATTACACCATCATTTTGAATTGCTAGGGTGGTCAGAACAACAGATTGTGAAAATGTTTTGGGTTTTAGGACTAATTTTAGGACTACTTGGATTATGGTTTGGAGTGATATTATAATGTATAAAGATAAAAAAATATTAATATTGGGTTTAGCAAGAAGTGGATATGCCGTAGCAAAATTATTGTCAAAAATGGGAGCAAATATAACTGTAAACGAGATAAATGATTGTCAAGATGAGGATGTTATATCTGAATTAACTAATTTAGGTATCAAGATTATATTAGGTGATCATCCAGTAAATTTACTTGATAATGTTTTTGATCTAATTGTTAAAAATCCTGGTATTCCTTTAAATCATATTTATATTAGAAAAGCAATAGTGATGGAGATACCAATTACTACTGAAATTGAAGTTGCTTATAATTGTATGCAAGATGCAAATTTTATTGCAATAACTGGAACTAATGGAAAGACAACAACAGCTACACTTATTTATGAAATGTTAAATAAATCGGGTCGTGATGTGCATTTGGTAGGTAATATTGGAAATCCTATTAGTAATTATTATGATGTATATAATAGTGAAACAATATTTGTTGTTGAGATTTCTGCTCAGCAATTACACGATTGTATAACGTTTAAACCAGATATCGCAATTCTTACAAACTTATCTGAAGCTCATATGGAGTTTTTTGATAATTTGGATATATATTATAAAATGAAAAAATCAGTTTTTCAAAATATGCTTGATAGCGATATTGCGATAATAAATGCTTCTTGTAAGGAAAGTTTAGAGTTAACATATAATATTGTGCCATTAAAAAAATATTTTTCTGTTAGTGAGAAGGTTGATGGGGCATATATTATTGACAACCTTATTTATTATGAGAACTCTATTTTTAATATTTCTGATATAACATTAGTTGGAAATCATAATTACGAAAATATAATGTGTTCAATAATTGTTGCAAAAAGCTATGGAGTTTTGGATGATGTTATTAGAGATGTATTGCATAATTTTAAAGGTGTAAGTCACCGTATTGAGTTTGTAAGACAAATTAATAATATAAAGTATTATAACGATTCTAAGTCAACTAATATATTATCATGTAAAGTTGCGTTAGATGCTTTTAAAACTAAAACCACCCTAATTTTAGGTGGATTAGAAAGAGGACAAAATTTTAATGATTTATTATTAAATCTTAACTATGTTACAAGAATTTATTGTTATGGAGAAACAAAAGATAGAATAAAAAGTGTAATGGATGATTTTAAAATTGAATGTATAGTATGTGTTGATTTACAAGATGCAATAATTAAAGCTCATGAGCGAGCTTTTGGTGAAGGAGTAATATTATTTTCACCAGCCTGCGCTAGTTGGGATGAGTTTGATAATTATGAACAAAGAGGAGATTTGTTCAAATTAATTGTTAATAGTTTTAAAAGTTAAGTAATGTTATATTTTGTATTGTTTTGTTACTAAAATTGTTGTATAATACCAATGTATTAAAAAATAGGAGGTTGATTAATATGAATAAAAAAGAATTTATTGAAGCTATGGCATCTAAAACTGATTCATCAAAAGTAGAAACTACAAAGTATGTGGACGCTTTCTTAGAGACTGTTTCTGATGCATTAGAATCAGGTGATGGTGTTACTTTCGTAGGATTTGGTAGTTTTGTAGTTAGAGAAAGAGGAGAAAGAACTTCTAGAAATCCAAGAACTGGGGAAACAATTAAAGTACCTGCAACAAAATTACCTGCATTTAAAGTTGGTTCTAGACTTAAAAATGTTGTTAAAGGTAAATAAAGAGCAACTGCTCTTTTTTTTTACAGGAGGTAGATATGAGTATTGAATATATTGATAAACAAAGATTTTTATTAGAAAATTATAAAAAATTAAATCTAACTGAAAAGCAATTAATAATTTTACTTTTGTGTATTGTTAATGATGTTGTTTTTAGAATTGATTATGATAAATTAAATAATATAATGAATATTACGCCTGATGATGTAACTAATGAGTTATCACAATTGTTTCAAGAAAATAAACTTTTGGTAACATTGTCAAAAATTGATGGAAAACATGTTGAAGTAATTGACTCAACTAATCTATTTGTAGTAAATGAAATCGCTAATGAAAGTGATAATAATAATCTATTTTCTGAAATTGAGTGCAGTTTTGGAAAAAGTCTCAATAGTAAGGAAGTAGCTGTTATTAGCAAATGGATTTCTACAAATAAATATTCATATAATGATATATTAGATGCTTTTGGAATAGCAGCTATTAATAATGTTAAAAATTTGAATTATGTTGCAAAGGTTTTAGAGAATAAAACTGAAGTAAACAGTATTACTCCGCTTAAAATGCAATACAATTGGCTTGAAGATGAATAAGAAAGTTACTATGAGTAATAAGATTCAATATATTATGGATTATTTTGATGAAATACTACCAAATGCGGAATGTGAACTTGTTTATAACAATGATATTCAATTATTAATAGCTGTTGTGCTTTCAGCTCAGACAACTGATAGGGCAGTTAATAAAGTTACAAAAAATTTGTTTGAAAAATATCCATTGATTGAAAATTTAATGAAACTTAATATTGAACAGGTGCAATCATTTATAAAAACTTTAGGCTTATACAAGACAAAATCTAAAAATATATTTAGTTTAATAAGAATTATTTATAATGATTATGGTGGAGTTGTGCCTTCAAATTATGAAAACTTAGTGAAATTGCCAGGAGTTGGTAGAAAGACTGCTAATGTTATGTTGGCTGAGTATTTTAAAATTCCAACTATTGCAGTTGATACTCACGTACTAAGAATATCAAAACGGCTTAAACTTGCATATGAAAATGATTCAGTTTTAATTGTAGAAAAAAAACTTATGAAAAAGTTTCCTAAAGATAAATGGATTAAGTTACACCACCAATTTATTCATTTTGGCAGATATATTTGTAAGGCACAAAATCCTATTTGTAGAGAATGCAGATTAAAAGATTATTGTAAGTATTTTTTTAGTAATAAAAAAAGTATTGAAGATTAACTTCAATACTTTTTATTACTATATTTTAAATTCATATTTATATTTTTTGTAATTATAGATGTTGTAGAGGTAATTATTATAGTAAAAGTTTCTATTTGTATCAGTGCCACCATCTGTATCAGTATCACCACCTGTATCAGGGGGAGTTACAACAACTTCACAACCAAACTCATCAACTTCTTTCCCACTTTGTGTATTAGGACATTTATCAGTTTGATCATTGATACCATCACCATCACTATCAGTTATGACTGGTTTTTCTTCTACGACTGTACATCCTTTTGAATCAACTTTATCTCCATTAGGAGTCTCTTTACATTCATCATTTTTATTTTTAATTCCATCTTTGTCTTCATCACCATCTTTAGCTACTTCTTTTGTTATTTTATTTGAGTTTGCTACTCCCCAATTCGGGAATTTAGTGAAAACTCTAGGTTGATGTGGACCAACAGCTATATCTCTACCAACTAAATATTTAATGTTAATTTCATTGTAACCTTTCATATACCATCCATTAGCAACATATTCTTCATCAAGGTGATCATAACCATACCATAGCGATGTTGTGTATTCTGGAGAATAAACAGCAATCCAGTTATCTCTACTGTCATATCCATATAGCCCTAGTTCGGCCATTCTATCGTGATCCCAATTTGATGTACCAGTTTTTAAAGCAAAGTTTATACCATATCCATCAATTTCATTAAAATAGCCATTCGATGATGAAATTAGCATTTGATTAATTGCATCAGCTGTTTTTGCTGTCATTACTCTGGTTTGAGAATTTTTGTACTCAATAGTTTCAGCATCATTTTTTGAATAATCTATGATTACTTTATTTAAAGTAGTAGGTTCTGAATATAATCCTCCTCTAGCAAAAGCACTATATGCTCCAGCAATTGAAACAGTACTCTCTCCAGTATAACCACCTATTGAGTGAGCTTCATAAAAATCGCCATTACTAGGATCAATACCTAGATGTAATCCCATACTTTTTGCCATGGCTATAGTTTTTTGAGAATCATTTCTTTGAAATATTTTTAATGCTGGAATATTTCTTGATTCACTTAGAGCGGCTTTTAATGTCATTGTTCCAGAATAACCGCCATCCCAGTTTCTTATCGGTGTACCATTTGAATAACTATATTTTTCATCAGCAATTGTCTCATTTATAGATGTACAATTTCCTTGTTCAAAACAAGGAGCGTAATCTAACAGTGGTTTAGCAATAGAACCAGGCTGTTGTAATGCTGTTGCATAATTTAGTCCATTTTGGTTGTTTTCTCTTCCAGATAGAATTCCAGCGACAGTACCATTGCTATTGTCTATTATTGTTGAAGCTACTAATACTTTATCGTTATAGTAATAATCCTTATTTTTTATTGTATATAAGTGATTTTGAACAACTGGATCCATATTTGTATAAATTTTCATACTATCTTTATAGGGATTTAAACCTGTTTTTTCTTTTACTTCAGTAATTACGGCATTAATGTAGTCAGAATACTCTATTTTAGATTCATTAAATACAGACGTTGTATTTAGATAACTTGATAATGGTATTGATTTTGTGCTATCACAAATTTCCTGTGAAATATATCCATGTCTTACCATTAAATCTAAAACTGAATTTCTTCTTGCTTCAGCATTGCTTGAACCATTTATAGTTGGATCATATCCAGCTGGAGATTGAAATAATCCTGCTAAGAACGATGATTCAGCTAAATTAAGTTCAGAAGGGTCTTTTTGAAAATAATTATTAGATGCTGCAGCAAGACCATAAGAGTAATTACCAAGGTAAAGTGAATTAGAATAAAAAGCTAGGATTTCCTCTTTAGTATATGTTTTTTCTATGTAGTTAGTGACTACATATAAGTCTTGAATTTTTCTTTCAACTTTCTTCATCGTAGTTTCTTTTACATTACTTTTTTTTGTAACTTGATTTTTTGAAACTTGCATTGTTAAAGTTGAAGCACCACCACGTTTTCCTAAAAAAAGTGCGGCTTTAACTAGACGTGGTCTATCAACTCCATCATGAGCGAAGAATCTTGAATCTTCTATTGCAAGTAATGATTCAATGAAAACTTCTGGTATTTCTTCATATTTCAAACTTTTTCTTTGGCGACCAATAGTTGATATTAAATTGCCATTCTTATCATATATTACACTTTGTTCATCAAGTTTTAATACTCCATCTTCTTCCTTACTAAGTTTATCTATAGCTTCTTTTGCTATTACAATTCCAACAGTTCCTATTGCAAGAGTCGCTACCATAGCAAGTATAATAAATATTTTTAGAAATTTCAAAAACTTATTACTACTTTTCTTCTTTCCCTTTTTTCTTTTCATATTTGCTCCCTTCAAAATATACTTTACTTACAGTTTTTAAGTAATCAATTCTTGGATGAAAATTATATTCAATAATATAAGAATTGCTATTAAAAAAAGAAAGTGGTATAGATTTTCGTTTATTATTATTTTTAAATTCAATGAAATCTTCTATTTTTAGTAAAAATGTTTTATCTAAATTAACAAATTGGATTATTAAAAACGCGATACCACCATGATCTTTAATATTAACAAGATGCTTTATTTGATGATTGTGAATATTTTTCAATGCAAATGAAGTATTTGACATAGTTTCTTTTGCTTCAAAGTCTATATATTTTGATTTGTATATTCCATTATAATCAGTAGTAGAAGGAGTTTGAAAAAAAGCTTTAGTAATAATTTTATTATTTTTATCAATTTCAACTACTTTAATAGGAGTAGGTTTCTTATGAATATTTGCAATCGCATGTTGATTATAATAATGATTTGCTAAATTTAAATCATATTCAAGAGTGTCTCCTTTATTTTTAAAACTAAATATAGAATTTTTCTTACCATTTTTTATTTTTTTGATATTATTTGGATATTTCAATTTTTACCTCCATACATATAATATTATACATTATTTTCTTTTTTTTTTCCATATTTTATATAAATAGGTTAACGACAATCTTTATTTAGTGATTATCTTAACAATATTATAAATGCAATATTACAACATTCACTTTATTTGTTGTGAATATTAATGTATAATATAATTGTAAAGGATGTGATATTATGGGAAGAACAAAACCGTTACTAAATTCTCAACATATTTTAGAAAAAGAGTTTAGAATAGATACAAAAGGTTATAGAATGAGTGAAGTAGATTTCTTTTTAGATGCTATTTATGCTGATTACAAGTTATATGAAGAGAAAATTGGAAGTTTAGTAAAAAAGTTAAGTGATGAACGTAGTAAGAATATGAATTTAGAAAAAGAAGTTCAACGATTAAAGACACGTTATGATATTACAGAAGATAATACTGATAAATCACAAACAACTAATTTAGACTTATTAAAAAGATTAGGTGAACTTGAGAAGATGGTTTATAAAAGTAACAAATAAAAATAATATGAGGTAATTGCTGCATATATAATATGTAGAGGAAAGTCCATGCTCGCACATTCTGTAATGAATGTAGTGTTTATGCATAGGGAAAAAATAACCTATGGCAAGATATCTTGACGGCGGTGATGTTCTAAGGTTTATTCTAAGAACTATACCATAAAGTGCCACAGAGACGATCTATTTAGAAATGAATAGTTGAAACGAGGTAAACCCCATAAGCGAGAAACCCAAATTTTGGTAGGGGAATTTCAAAGAAGGAAAAAAACTTCAATGAGAACGCATTAGCGTAGATAAATAATTACCACTCTTTAGAGTACAGAACATGGCTTATGATTATTATTTTTAAAAAAGGAGAAATAAATGAAAGTGAATTTAGCAACAAGTTTTACTATTATTAGACTTATTTTGGTACCGATATTAGTCATGGTATTATTATCTGATTTTTTTAGTGATGGTTTTAGTATTAATGGTCACTATGTTGAAATTAAATATTTTTTTGGAGGTATAATATTTATTATTGGCTCTATAACAGATTTTATTGATGGATATATTGCTAGGAAATATAATCAAATTACAAATTTAGGAAAGTTTTTAGATCCTATAGCGGATAAATTGTTGGTTAATTCTACAGTAATTGTATTAATTTTTGTGGGGTTATTATCACCAATTGTTGGAATTGTTTTTATTGGGAGAGATACTATTGTTGATGTAATTAGAATGATAGTGTCATCAAAAGGAAAAGTAATTGCTGCTAGTAAGTATGGAAAATTGAAAACTGTATTCCAAATGGTAGGAATATCATTAGTATTATTTCATAATTATCCATTTATTCTAATAAATGTTCCTGTTGATACAATCTTGATATACATAGCAGTGTTTTTCTCTGTATTTTCTTGTGTTGATTATTATTATTTGAATAAAGAGTATATTTTTGACTAATAAAAGGAAATTTAAAAATTAAATTGAATAATTAAGTGAAATGCAATAAAAACAAACATATGTTTGTTTTTATTAATTTTTTATGGTATAATTAACTTGATATTTAAGGAGGAAACACTTATGAGAGATATAAAAGCATTAGATAACGCACTTGCTCAGATTAAAAAAGATTTTGGGGATGGTTCTATTATGAAACTAGGAGAGAATAAGCATCGAGAAATAGAGTATGTCCCTTCAGGTTCTATATCGTTAGATATTGCCTTAGGAGTTGGTGGGTATCCTAAAGGAAGAATAATAGAAATTTATGGTCCAGAATCTGGAGGTAAAACTACGATGGCGTTACAAGCGATAGCGGAAGTTCAAAAGCGTGATGGGAATGCTGCTTTTATTGATGCAGAACATGCCTTAGATCCTGTATATGCAAAAGCAATTGGGGTGAATATAGATGAGCTTATTTTAAGCCAACCTGACACGGGAGAACAAGCACTAGAGATTGTTGAAGCATTAGTAAGAAGTGAAGCAATAGATATTATCGTGATAGACTCAGTCGCAGCATTAGTTCCTCAAGCAGAAATTGCAGGAGAAATGGGAGATTCTCATGTTGGGTTACAAGCTAGATTAATGTCTCAGGCACTTAGAAAGTTAAGTGGAGTGATAAACAAGTCTAATACTACAGCTATATTTATCAATCAACTTAGAGAAAAAGTAGGGGTTATGTTTGGGAATCCTGAAGTAACTCCAGGTGGTAGGGCTTTGAAGTTTTATTCATCAGTGAGATTAGATATAAGAAGAAGTGAACAATTGAAAATGGATGGAGAATTCGTTGGAAATAAAACAAAAGTTAAAGTTGTCAAAAATAAAATGGCACCACCATTTAAAATTGCTGAATTTGATATTATGTTTGGACAAGGTGTTAGTAAAGAAGGTGAACTATTAGATCTTGGTGCTGTAATTGGTGTTGTAAAAAAAAGTGGAGCTTGGTACTCATATAATGAAGAAAGAATGGGACAAGGAAGAGAAAATTCAAAGAAATATTTAGAGGAACATCTAGCGATTTATAATGAGATTGAAAAAAAAGTAAAAGCTCATTATGGAATAAAATTTGAAGAGTTAGAAACAAAAAAAACTACTGATAAATAGTAGTTTTTATATTGGGTCTATACCAGAAACATCATCAGTTATTTTTTCTGTAAATAATATTCCATCTAAATGATCATATTCATGTTGAAAAACTATTGAATAGAAATCTTTCAGCCGCATAGTGAATTTTTCACCATCAATATTGTATGCTTCTATAGTTATTTTCTTGTATCTAGGAACAAATCCGGAAACATTTTCTTTAACACTTAAACAACCTTCTCCCGAAGATAAGTAACACATTTGTTCTGAATGAGATATTATCTTAGGATTAATAAATATATGTTCAAAATCAAAACTGTCTTCATTTACTTTTGGTATAACTATTCCCATCATTTTAATAGAATGATTAATTTGTGGAGCTGCCAGACCGACAGCAGCTCTCAAATCATACTTTTTTGAAATTTCCTCGTCGGTACTATTTTTTATATATGATAGTATTGAATTTGCAATTTTAATATTCTCTTTTGATAAAGGAAATGAAATTTCTTTTGCTTTTAATTTTAATGTTTTATGACCTTGTTGTATAATATCTTTTGTTAATATCATTTTTATCACCCCTTATTATTATACAATATAAATTTTATAATTCAATTTATATGGATGTTTTGTTGTTTAGGTATGGAAATTTTGATATAATTATAAAAGAAGTTAAAGGAGATTATGATGAAAAAAAAATTATTTGTGGTTATTTTAATTATATTACTTGATCAAGTTGTTAAATATCTTATATTTAACGCAATGAATGTAGGAGAGTCAATAAAAGTCATTGATAATTTTTTCTATATTACACTTCATCTAAATAACGGTGCTGCATGGGGAATATTTGCAGGAAACCAAATCTTGCTTAAGGTTATAAGTTTAATTCTAGTTATTGTTATTATTATATACCTAATAAGGAATAAGAATTTAGATAATATTACTACCATTGGATTATTATTATATGTTGCTGGAGCAATAGGAAATTTGATAGATAGATTTAGAATGAATGCTGTAATTGACTACTTTGATTTTACTATTCCTATTATTAAATATGATTTTCCTATTTTTAATGTAGCAGATATGTCACTTGTAGTTGGCTGTATTATTATTTTACTTTCGATTTTAAAGGAGAATAAATATGAAAGATAAGATAATATATAATAGTGAAACAAGTGAAAGGCTAGATAAATGGTTGAGTATTAATACAGATTTTTCTAGAAGTATGATTGTAAAAATGATAAATTCTAATTTAGTTATTGTAAATTCGAAAGTTGTAAATCCTAGTTATAAGTTGCAAGATGGAGACATTATAACATATGAGGAATTTATTGAAGAAAGTTGTATGAAGGCACAAGAAATTGATTTTGAAGTTATGTACGAGGACGATTATCTAGTGATAATTAATAAACCAGTTGGACTTGTTGTGCATCCTGGAGTTGGAAACAAAGATAAGACCTTAGTAAATGGATTATTATATTATTTTAATAATTTAAGTGATGTAGATGAAACTAGACCTGGAATTGTACATAGAATTGATAAAGATACTACAGGATTATTAATAGTTGCTAAAACTAACAAAGTTCATGAGTTACTTCAACTAATGATAAAAAATAGGGAAGTATCAAGAAATTATTTAGCACTTGTTCATGGAAATATAAAACATCATACTGGTACAATTGATGCACCAATAGGAAGAGATAAAAATAATCGTCAGTTGATGTGTGTTTGTAATAACAATAGTAAAAATGCTATTACACATTTTGAAGTAATAGAAAATCATTTTAACTTTACTTTATTAAAATGTAAACTTGAGACAGGAAGAACTCATCAAATTAGAGTCCATATGAAATACATCAATCATCCTATTGTAGGAGATTGTGTTTATGGTTATAAAAAAACAATAGGAAAAACACAGTTATTACATGCATATAAATTGGAATTTATGCATCCGATTTTCAAAAAAAATATGAAATTTGAATGTCGACTACCAAACCATTTTAAAAATGTACTCGATGATTTGAACTTTAAATATAAGGAGGATTAATTGTGAAAATAACTTGGGACGATTATTTTATGGGAGTTGCTGTCTTAAGTGGTCTAAGGAGTAAAGATCCAAACACTAAAGTTGGGGCGTGTATTGTAAATGATAAGAATAGAATTATTGGTATTGGATATAACGGATTTCCACGCGGATGTGACGATGATGTTTTTCCTTGGGAAGATAATGAAATCTATTCTAAAAGTAAATATGCTTATGTAGTACATGCTGAACTTAATGCTATTTTAAATAGTAGTCAAAGTTTACATGGAAGTACCATTTATGTTTCACATTTTCCATGTAACGAATGCACTAAGGCAATTATTCAATCGGGAATTAAAGAAGTAGTATACGTTTTTAATAAGTATGAAAATGAGGAAAGTACAATAGCATCTTTAAAAATGCTTGATGCAAGTTCTATAATTATAAGAAAAATTGTATTTAATGATATAACATTAAAAACACCTAAATAACATAAAAAATTAATAATGTTTAAAAAAAAGTAATATTATTAATTTTTTCGCTGAATTTGCTTGCAATTAATGAATTAGAAAGTATAATTAGAATAAGAGGTGATAATTATGCTTATTTTAAAGTTTGATAATTTAGAGGTTAGAAATAAAATTTTCTCAGTTTATAACGAAAAGTTTATAAATAATTATGGAGAAAAGGATGTTTTGTGTTTTTACTTTGAAAAAATTGATAAAAAGACAATTTTTAAAATTGAGAAAGAATATCGTAGTCAAAACAAGATTTATATAATAAATCGCAGTATTGCTAGATATTTTTTTTCATATATACATTACCCAAGTTCTTCATATATTTTAAAAAGTGAAGTGGAATCGCAATTTATAAATTGTTATAATGCAACATATAGTGATGGTACATATATAAGCTTGTTCTTTAAAAATATTATTAAAATTTCTAATACAGACGACTTATTAACAATTAGGGATTTAGATGTAATTGAACTATTAGCAAAAGGATATACGTATAAAGATATAGCAAATATTACTAATTTACAATATGGAACTATTAGAAACTACGTATCAAAAGTTTTAGATATTACAGACTGTAAGAATAAGACTGAGCTTGCACTACAGTTTCAGAAGATATTTTGCGATTGTAAATAGATAAAACTACATATAGGTAGTTTTTTACTATTCTTATCTAATAATTTTTTAACAAACGATAAAAAAATTATTGTATGTATAATAAAAATAGGAGGAATTTATGAGAAAGTAGAGTCAAAAAATACTCCAAGAGCGATAAGTCCATATTCGCAAGCAATGGTGAGTGGAAATTTAATTTTTGTATCAGGTCAACTTCCAATTGATGCAAATACAATGTAAATTCCAGATTGTGTAAAAGAACAGACTAAAATTTCATTGAATATAAAAGAAATTTTAGTTGTAGAGAATGTAAAATTAACCAACACGGTGAAAATAACAGTATATTTAAGTGACATTGGAGATTTTTCTGCTGTATACGAGGTTTATGCAGAGTTTTTTGCACCTCCATATCCTGTAAGAGTTGCTTATCAAGTTGCTGCGTTGCCAAAAGGAGCTAAAGTTGAGATTAAAGCTATAGCTGAAATAAAATAGTATATTAAAAGGAGATTAGTAGATGAAATAATTGATAGGAAAGGTACAAGTTCTGCCAAATTGGACTTTGGGGAAGAATTAATTGCAATGGGATATACAGAAAGGTTTGATGAGAATAGTTTACATTTATTTACTGCCGATATGGATTTTCAAGTACTAAGTGCAGTATTAGATGCATTACATAAAACTGTAGATAATAAAATCTTTGTATATTGTGCGTTTACAATAAAATAAAGAATTATGTTCCATAATGTAAACGCACACTGTCGGTTTGTCACAGATTAGTCCTACTAGAAAGGATTAAATATGAAAAATCACATCTCCAATCTAAAGTACAAACAATCTGTTATTAACTATTCTTCTAGATTTGGTGTATCTTGTTCATTCATTTACAAGTGGATAAATAGATATGATGGATCTATTGATAGTCTAAAGGAACTATCTAGAAGACCTCATCTTTCTCCAAATGAATCATCAAATAAAGAATACACATTAATTTATAATCACGTTAAACTTAATCCAAATTTATCTTTAGTTGATTTATTGGTTAAACTTAAACGTAAAGGTATAATCACATCTACGCCTAAAGAGTATGAAACTATGTCATATCCTAGTGAACGTGTTCAAGTTGATGTTAAACATTTACCATCAATTTCACTAACTAGTTC
>JBKEDG010000001.1:0-12988 GCA_047975285.1 Bacilli bacterium
TAAATCGAGTTATTGCTAATTACTTACGTATACTTAATATAAAAATGATATTTAAGGCAGGTTATGTAAACAGTAGACACCTCTTATAAATTTTATTGAGATATCAACCTATACCAAAAAGCATGTTTACAATGTTACTATCGTTGGTAACAAAAATCTTGCATCAACCCGGTTACAGCTTATTTATGTTATAAGCCTTCGAGGATTTAAATTGAAGCTAATTGGTATAAACTAGTACTTTATTTTGCTAATATAATTGTCATACTCCTAGCCTTAAAAGTATTGTATCATGAAATTGTTTTCAAGTACATAGAAAACCCTTATTTAAAATAAATTTTCTAGTTTGAAAAAATGGCGCTATGACATTTAGGTAGGCAAGTAAAAAAGTAGTCTTGGATAATGCAATTACGACAAAACATTACTAGAAAGGTTTATATCCAGTATGCGATGAGTGAATTACAGTAAATTCACGTAACTGCATTTATGATGGTGGTAGACCCACCACAGGTAAGCGACTAGGAGGTAGCATGGGTGAGATACCACTGCAAAAAAAATACTAATCATTTGTGGGAAGAAATTGATGTTAAAAATGAATTATTTAAACAAACAGTAAGTCTTATTATGGCTTGATAAACAAAATCTGGCGTAATATAAAAAATTTATAGCAGAAATATTTATGAATAAACGAAAAAAACGATTTATTTGTAGTTTTCAAATAATTTTTTAAGTTAAATGATCCGAATATAAAATATCCAAAAGTATAAAAAGATACTGGAAATAATAATAATCGAATTATTTACTTGACTTAGATTGAATTATGTGTAAATATATGTATACAAAGATATAGATGTTATATACATCTAGGATATGGAAGGAGGTAAATGAAAAAGATTATTTTAGCATCACATGGAGATTTATCGTTTGGCTTGAAGAATAGCATAGAAGTTATATTTGGAGATGTAACTAATGTGTTTGCTGTAAAGACTTATAGAGGAGAGAAGATAACTATTTTGGATTCAATAACGAAATTGATTAGCACTTTTAATGAAAATGATCAAATTTTTATATTAACTGATTTGTATGGAGGCAGCGTTAATAATGATGTACTAACACTCTTGGATAAGTACCCAGAGTTAAAAATAATAACGGGCATGAACTTAAGTCTTGTTTTGGGAATTGTTGTAGAGAAGACTCATCTAAATGCTTGTGAAATTGACACAATTATTAAGCAGTCACAAAAACAAATAATAAATTGTAAAAAGTTAATGTATGCTAGAGAAAAAGAGGAGGAAGATGATTTATGATAAAGCTCGTTAGACTAGACTATAGATTGCTGCATGGGCAAGTTGTTTTTGCTTGGACTGGACACATAAAAGCGCAAAGGATAATAATAATTGACGATTTTGCTTATATAGATAAAATTAAAAAAACAGCACTAAAATTAAGTAATCCACCAGGAGTAAAGCTAAATATTTTCTCATTAGAGGTTGCAATTTCAAAAGTGGATAAAATATTAGGTTTAAATGAAAATATAATGTTAATTTTTGGTAATACCAATGCGTTAAAAAACTTTATTCGCTTTTGTCCGGAAATAAAAGAAGTTAACTATGGTGGTTTGGCGAATAAAGAAGGAAAGAAGAAATTTTCAAGTGCAATTTTTATGAACGATTCAGAAATAAGGGATACAAAAGAAATTTTGGAAAGTGGTGTTAGAATTTTTGTTCAACAGACACCGTCGGTCAGTATTGAAGCTTTAGACATAAATTAGAAGGGAGATAATATATGTTTTTAACAGCAATTTTAGTTGGACTTGTTGGCGTATTTTGTATACTTGACTCTAGATTACTTGGTAGATTAAATTTTGAAAGACCTTTAATTACAAGTACTATAGTTGGTATATTATTGGGGGACTTACAGACCGGGCTAGAAGTGGGTGCTACACTAGAATTAATGAGTTTAGGTCTTGTAAATATCGGTGCTGCAACCCCGGTAGATATGAATATTGCATCAATTATTACAGTTGCATTTGTAATCCTAACGGATGCTACAGCAGAAACAGCTCTAGCATTATCGGTGCCTATCGCTTTGCTAGGACAATCAATTGGTATTGTTGTAAGATTGCTCTTAGCAAATCTTACCCATGTTGCAGATAATGCAATAAAAAATGACAAATTTAAAAAAGCTAGAAACTTACATATTGTTTGGGGTGTATTTTGTTATGCAATTTCATATTTTATTCCAATATTCATAGCAATATATTTTGGTAGTGAACTAGTTGAAAAAATTGTACAAATGATTCCTGAATGGTTAACTTTAGGATTAACACTAAGTACAAAATTCTTAACTGCATATGGTATTGCGTTATTATTATCAATGATGTTAAAAAAATCACTTACTCCGTATTTTATATTAGGTTTTTTCCTAATAGCATACTTTAATGTTGATATAACGGCTGTTGCTATTTTTGCTACTATAATAGCGATAGTAGTAGGTGAAATGAAATTTGCAAATAGTAATGATAAAAATTTAGAAGATTTTGATCCACTAGAAGATTTTGATTCTGCTGAGGCTTTAGGAGGTAGAGATGAATAAAGAGAAAAATTTTAAGAAATATTATCAGTTTTTTTGGAGATCATGGGCAATACAAGCATCTTGGAATTACGAGAGACAAATGAATATGGGTTTTATGTATGGTATTGCTCCAACATTAGAAAGATTATATCCTGATGAAAATGATGACAAGCAAGTAGAGTATAAACGAGAAGCGTATGAGCGACATATGGCATTTTACAACTGTACTCCCCAAACAAGTGCATTTGTACTTGGATTGTCTGCTTCAATGGAAGAACAATACGCAAAAGATAGGGAAAATTTCGATCCTGATTCTATAAATGCGGTAAAAACATCACTTATGGGACCATTATCAGGTATAGGAGATTCATTCTTTCAGGGAACAGTAAGAATTATTGCTTTTGGACTAGGTATTTCACTGGCGCAACAAGGAAGCATATTGGGACCAATTCTTGCAATGATAATTTCCTTTGTACCGTCCTGGCTAATAACTTGGTATGGTGGAAAATTAGGTTATACAATTGGTTCTGAATATTTATCAAAGATCCAATCAGGGAATTTAATGGATCAAGTAATGTTCTCATGTAGTGTTGTCGGTCTTATGGTTGTTGGAGCCATGGCTGCAAGTATGGTTGGATTTGTAACACCAATAACATTTGAACAAACAGGACTTGTTTTACAAGATGTACTTGATGGTATTTTACCTCAAGCAATTAACCTTGCAATGGTATTATTATTATTGTGGTTAGTTAGAAAAGGTACATCAACAAAAATCTTACTATTATTTTGTATAATCGGTGGAATAATAGCGAGTGTATTAGGAATTTTAGCATAAAATTATATGGAGGAATAATGGGTAATTTAAATTTAAAGAAAGTAAAAAATATAGTAGAGAGCGTATTAAAGTCAAATAAAATTGAAAATGTGGTATTTGTTGGTTGTGGAGCTTCGAAAAGTGAGCTATATCCTGCGAAGTATTTTTTAAATGATGCAAGTAAAAAGTTGAGAGTGGCTCACTACACTGCTAGTGAATTCAATTATGATACACCTTGTTGGCTAGCAAAAAATACAGTAGTTATTTCAGCTTCACTAGGAGGAACAACTCCTGAAACAATTGAAGCAAACTCAGTTGCAAAAAAGCATGGAGCTATTGTTATTAGCTTAACAAATGTAGAGGGATCAGGCTTACTAAAGGAGGCTGATTATTCAATAGTGCACGGATTTAGTGAAAACTATGCGGCAAAGTTAGAAAAAATGTCATACGCTATTATGTTGGCTGTGGAAATATTAAATCAAGTTGAAGGGTATGAGCATTATGATTTAATGGTTGAAGGGTTTAACAAAATATTTACTCTTGCTGAAGACAGTGCACATATGGCAGTAGGAAGTGCTAAGAAATTTGCTGAGAAATATAAAGATGTAGATATTTTGTATTTTATGTCTAGTGGTGCAAGTACTGAAGTTGCTTATTCCTCCTCTATTTGTTTAACATTAGAGATGCAATGGATTAATTCTAGTAATTTTCACACCGGAGAATACTTTCATGGTCCTTTTGAAATTACAGAGAAAGATGTTCCATTCGTTTTAATGATGAATGATGGAAAAACACGCAAAATAGATACTAGAGCACAAGATTTTTTACATAGGTTTGATGCACTTACTGCTATTATTGATGCTAAGGATTATGGTTTATCAGCACATATTAACCCTAAAGTATGCACCTATTTTAATCCGTTAATTCATACAGCTGTATTTAGAGTATATGCCGAAGAATTATCATATATTCGAAGACATCCATTAACAAAACGTCGTTATATGTGGAAATTGGAATATTAAAATGAATAAGATTAAATTGATAATTTTTGATATGGATGGAGTTTTAGTTAAATCAGAGCAATTTTACCATGAGAGAAGAAAAAGATTTTTAATAGCGAACAATTATTATGAAAATTTAGATTTAAATCTTACGGGATTAAATGAAAAAGAGGTTTGGAATAAAATGGTTCCGGACGATACGGCTCTAAGAGATAAGTTATTGAATGAATATAGGGAGTATCGTAAAATAAATCAATTACCAATAAAAAAATTGTATGATAAAGATGCACTACCTCTATTTTTATATTTGAAGTCTAAAAATTATAAGATTGCAATAGCTTCATCATCTGATATTAATAGTATTGAAAATTTTATTAATGTATCACAAACAAGACACCTTGTAGATTTTTATATAAGTGGAGAACAGTGTTCAAAATATAAACCAGATCCTGAAATATATAATAAGGTGCTCGAAAAGTTTAATTTAACAAGTGATGAAGCAGTAGCGGTTGAAGATTCATACCAAGGTATTGAGGCTGCAAAAAGAGCCGGCTTATATGTTTATGGTATTTCAACAACAAATATAGATCAGTCAAAGGCAAATTTAATTATAAAAAAAATAATTAGCTTAAAGGAACAAATGTAAGTGTGACATACAGTTTGCTAAAAAACAAAGAACATTTATAGTATAATGATATTATATGCTTATATTTAAATAGTTAAATTTTGTACTAATTCAAATATTAAAATTTGCTTAGGAGTAATTATGTATGATAATAGAGAATTACCGATATACCAACAAATAAAAGAGGGTATTAAACATTCAATTGAAACCGGAGTTTATAAACCTAATGAAAAAATTCCAGCTGAGGCAGAATTGGGTGTGAAATACTCTGCAAGCAGAATCACTGTCAGACGTGCATTAGATGAATTAAGTAATGATGGATACTTACAAAAAAAACAAGGTATTGGAACCTTTGTAAGCAGTTCGAGAATTCATAGAAAACTTATGGTCGAAGTAAACTTGGAAAGTTTTTCTAATGTATGTAAAACTAATAATTTAATGCCGGGAGCCAAGGTTTTGAGTAGACAAATAGTTCCTTCTAAAATAGATGAGAATAGCTTCTTAGAAATTGAGAATCAATCACTTTTGATATATATAGAAAGAGTAAGAACAGCAAATGGAATACCTATATTCCTTGAAAATTTGTTTTTTGATTATACAGAATTTAAGAACTTATTAAATGTAAATTTAGATGATGTTTCAATATTCTCAGTAATAAATGAAATTTCAGGAAGACTTCCATCAGACACAAAAAAACGTACTTTAGAGGCTACTAAGGCAACAAAAGAGCAAGCTGCTAAACTTGGAATTTCACAAGGAGAACCACTTTTTTTTCTAAACCTTTATATGACAGATAAAGAGGGTAAACCTATTGCCATTGGTAGGCAATATTATATAGGAAGTAGATATATGTTTGATTTGTAAAATACATTATTGTATGTGTCAAATGGAACTTAAGGAACCTATTAATATTTATGACGCTCGAAACCCCCAAACAAATAAAATATGGTATATCGTTATTCAAAATAACAAGTATATTTGAAAATTTGATATTTTTAGTACTTTAAAAGTTTTGTAAAGAATGAAGTAAGGATAATAGTTAATAGAGATAAGTTAACGCATATAATAACCAGCCAAAATCAAGGTTGGTTATTTTTGTATTCTTAGTTGTATGAGAAGAGGCACCATTATATCAAAATTATTTTAATGGTGATAGTTTGCTCTTTTACAAAAAATGCTAATAATAGCTTGCAAAACATATTAACATGGGGTCAATTTATATATAATTCAACAAAGTAAGATGTAATAATTTATAATTTAGTTGTAAAGGGGAAAAGATGGAATCGATTATATATTTATTGAGAGAGAAAAGTAAAGAACATAATAATGAGGGAATTTTAGCCAAAGCACTACTAGATTATTCGGGAGATTACAAAACTTTGAAAATAAGAGAAATTGTGGAGGTTGCCCACGTTTCCAACTCAACTGCAACAAGGCTTGCAAAATCACTTGGTTTGCAAGGGTATAATGAACTTTGTTATGAGCTTGCTGAAGAAGTAAGTGATATTTATAATAACAGCAAGGTTTTTTATAATGAAATGACAGATATGTATTTAATGGAATATAATGCAGCAATACTGAATACTGCTAAAATATTAGACTTTGAATTAATAAAAAAACTTGCAAAAGACATAATAAAGGCCGAATATATTTTGTTTATAGGAATTGGAACAACTCAATTGCGAGCTTTTGACTTTGCGAGTAAAATACGAAAAATTGGTATTAGGACTATTTGTCAAATGGATTATCATCAGCTAGAAGTTGAGGCAAAAGTAGCAAGTGAGAATGCGCTAATCTTATCGATATCATATTCCGGATTAACTAAAGAAGTTAATAAAATGGCTAAATATGGTTACCAAGCTAAAGCAAACTGTTATTCGATAACATCAAATGACAAAGTATTGGGTATGTATTCAAAAGTAATATTATTAAATGGAATTGAACCTCAACAGCGAGTTTTTTCAATAACATCGGTTTCGGCAATAAATTTTGTTTTAGATTTAGTGTTCTTAGAAATCTTAAAAAGTGATCCAGATAAATATGAGCCAATGCTATTAGCCACCAAGCATCAATATTAAATGACTGGAAAATTTTCCAAATATAAGTTTTTTTTCATTAAACCTTAGTGTTAATATGTACCTAAGGAGGACATGATATGAATTTAGAAAAATTAGCAACGGAGCAGGTTAATCGCAATACTTTGGATATTGATCAAAAATCAACGGAGGAAATC
This sequence comes from Bacilli bacterium, assembly GCA_047975285.1. Classification (GTDB taxonomy): domain Bacteria; phylum Bacillota_I; class Bacilli_A; order JBKEDG01; family JBKEDG01; genus JBKEDG01. Next base: position 7,245 of record JBKEDG010000001.1, read on the forward strand.
TTAAAAATAATTAATGGCGAAGATAAAATGGTGGCAAGTGCTGTTGCCAATGAAATACATGATATCATAAGCATTGCAGATGCAATGTATATGACTTTATTAAATAATGGACGTATTATTTATGTTGGTGCGGGAACATCAGGAAGATTGGGTGTCTTAGATGCAGCTGAATGTCCTCCTACATTCGGCATAGATAGACAAAAAATTATAGCGATAATTGCTGGTGGAACCGATGCAATGACTAGGGCGATTGAAAATGCCGAAGATAGTGAAACCTTGTCAAAACAAGAACTTCAGGCAATTGAGCTTGAAAAAAGTGATATGGTAATTGGGATAGCAGCAAGTGGACGTACGCCGTATGTCGTTAGTGCAATGAAGTTTGCAAAAGATTTAGGCTGTAATACAGCGGCTATTACGGCATCAAAACAGAGTGAACTTGGTAAGGTTACTGATTATAAGGTTGAAGTTAATGTTGGACCTGAAGTAATTACTGGGTCAACAAGAATGAAAGCCGGTACAGCTCAAAAATTAATTTTAAACATGTTATCAACTACAGTTATGATTAAATTGGGACGCGTTTACAATAATGAGATGGTATCATTAATTGCAACTAATAAGAAATTGGAAGTAAGGTCTCGTAATATTTTGAAAAGAATATTAGAGGTAGATGATGAGCAAGCAACTGATATTTTAGCAGCAAATAACTATGACTTAAAATTATCAATTCTAGTAGCGGTTTTAGGAGTTAGTTATGAACAAGGATTAAAGTTATTGGAAGAAAATGCTTCTTCAATAAAAGCGGCTATAAATAGTTATGTCTAATAATTTTATGGCTTTTACTAATCGTATTGATGTAGCCCCTAATATATCAATTGGTTTAAAATTAGGTGAACAAATTGAGAAATATGGTGATTCTAAAATGATGTATGATTTAGCTTCACTAACTAAAGTATTCTGTGGGGTTCTTGTAATAAAATTAGCAGAATTAAATTATTTTAAACTAGATCATCAAGTAAATCAGTACATGAGTATTAAAAGTAATGTAACAATTAGGCAGTTATTAATCCACACTTCTGGTTTTACTGATGAAATGTTAGAAATTAAGTCTGAGAGTCAACAAATAATTAATTGGTCAGACAAGGAAAATAGTACTGGTACGATTAAGTATGCAGATATAAATTATATTATTTTATATCAATTAATATCAAAATTTGGTGATTATGAACAATTACTCGATAAATTTGTAACAACTAATCTAGATATTGTTTATAAACCAAACAAAGATATTTATACTTTTGCACCGACTGAGCTAAGAGCAAATCGCGGTTTAGTTAGTGGTGAAGTTCATGACAATAAAGCGTATAAAATGGGAGAGATTAGTGGGCATGCAGGTCTTTTTGCAAATATTGATTCACTAATAGCATTTTTTTACCGCTTGGTAAATGGCGAAATTATTCAAGTTGAGTATTTTAATGATTTTAGTTATAAACGGAATTTACTATTTGAAACTCAAAATTCATTGGGTCAAATGGGTAATTTCGAATGTAAAGGTAGTTTTCATAGTGGGTTTACAGGAACAAGTGTATTAATTGATTTTGAAGAGAAGCAGTTTATTATTATTCTAACTAACAGAATCTCCCCTAGTAGATTGAATTCAAATATATTTAACTTCCGCCAAGAAGTTCATAATAACTTTTATAAAAGATGTAAAGGAGAGTAAAGGTGAAGATTGTAATTGTGACACATGGAAAGTTTGGTATTGAGCTACTTGAAAGTGCAAAAATGATTATTGGCCAAGTATCTAATATGACTGCGGTGGCGTTTACGTTAGATGACTCATTAGAGTCATTAAAAGTAAAAATTGAAAACAGTATTGAAAATGAAAAAGAAATACTAATTTTAACGGACATTAAAGGTGGGACCCCTTTCAATGTGAGTTATTTATTATCAACGATTAACAGCAATATAGAAGTTATGTATGGAGTAAATTTACCTCTAGTATTAAGTGTTTCAACTTTAATGTCAAGTGGAGTATCAGAATTTGATAGTATATTTGATAACTATAATGATTTAATAGGAAAAATTGAGGAGGAATAATGGCTATTTGGCAAATTTTAGCTTTAACATTTTATGGATTTATTCAGCAACCAATTCATTTATCCTTTGGATACAATGCTATAACAAGACCAGTAACGGCCGGCTTAATTACAGGTCTTATAATGGGCGATGTTCAGACGGGAATGATAATCGGTGGGACTATGGAGTTGTTAGTGTTAGGAGTAGGAACATTTGGTGGTGCATCAATCCCTGATTATTTTACGGCTACACTGGTCGGAACAGCTTTATCGGTAGTAGGTGGATTATCTCCTGAAGAAGGAGTAGCACTTGCTCTTCCAGTTGCGGTTTTAATGGTACAACTTGATATTTTTGGCCGTATGGCAAATACATTTGTTTTACAAAGAGCAAAGAAATATGCTGAAGTTGGAGATATAAAAGGTATTAGAAAAATGAATATTTTAGGAACCCTTCCATGGGGTCTTTCAAGAGCAATACCAATTTTTATCGTATTAGTATTAGGTAGTCAAGCAATCGATACAATTATCTCGGCTATCCCTGAAAGTTTGATGACTGGACTAGGTGTCGCAGCAGGAATCCTACCAGTTGTAGGAATTGCTATTTTATTACGATACCTTCCATTTAAAAATTTGTTTGTATACTTCATAGTCGGATTTATATTAGCGGCTGCATTTGGACAAAACTTGTTAATGATAACAATTCTAGGTGGAATCTTAATATTTATTTTATATAAAAATGAAATGGAAACTAATGCCACAATTAAGTCAAATGATATTTCGGTAGCAAATAATAACTACGGAGGTGAGATTGATGACTGACACTCATTTAACTAAAGAAGAATTAAACAAAATTTTTATTGATACTTTTTGGCTCCAATTAGGGTGGAATTACGAGGTTATGCAAGGATTAGGTTATGTACATGGAATGCAAACTGTGTTAGAAAAGAACTATTTAACAGATGAAGAACGAATAGCAGCTGCAAAAACTTATATGGAATTTTTTAACTGTAACCCACATTTAGCAACAACAATTACTGGGATAAATGTAGCTTTAGAAGAGGAGCAACCTGGAAATTTAGATATGGTACGTAGTGTCAAGTTATCATTAATGGGACCACTTTCAAGTATCGGAGATACATTAGTAGTTGCAGTATTTGGTTCCATTATTTTTGCCCTAGATGCAACTCTTGCAATGTCAGGTAGCCAATTTGCGTGGTTTGCAGGGTTAATGCCAATATTATTTTTTACATTACCAGTAAACTATTTGCGTTATAAACTATTTTTCTTAGGACACAAATATGGTACATCACTATTTACTGAGCAAGCGGAAAAATTCGAATTAATCAAAAAGTATGGTTACATGTTTGGGCTTATTGTAATTGGTGGCCTAGCAGCAAGTATGGTAAAAGTAAATCTGATTGATAGTATTATGATTGGAAATGTGGAATTAGCTCTAGGAAGTTCATTAAATTCAATCTTCCCTGGGTTAGTTACACTGGTAGCTACACTACTAGCTTATTGGTCATTAGGTTTAAAACATATGAACTCTACTAGACTGTTGCTATTAGTTTTACTTTTAGGAACCCTATTAGGTGCAATAGGAATATTAGTTTAAAATTCAATTGAAAGGAATGATAGTATGGCAATTAGACATATAAGAGTAGATGAGCGTTTAGTTCATGGACAAGTAGCAAGCGCTTGGAGCAATACAGTGGAAGCTAATAGAATAATGGTAATAAATGATGCAGCAAATGGCGATGAATTTGCAAAAAAAATGTTAAGAATGGCCACACCATCTCAAATTGCATTATCAGTATTAACAATTGAAAAAGCGATTACGAGAATTGGGGCAGGACAATATGATAATGATCGGGTACTAGTTATTTTTAAATCAATTTCTGATGCACTAGAGGCTAGAAATCAAGGGTTCAAATTCGAGAAAATTAATATTGGTAACAGCTCTTCAAAAGATACTCAAACACCGATTGCAAAAGGGATTTATATTAATTCAGAAGATCAAAAAGCAATTGATGAACTAAAATCTCAAGGAGTAAAAGTTACAGTTCAAATGACACCGGCTGATGGAACTATAAAGTTATAGATATCTGCATAGTATAACTAATAAGGATAGTGTAATACCTATCAAAATTTAATTGTCAGCTAATTTTGGGCAGATTGAAAAAACAAAAATACTTGATCTAAAAATTTTCAATAGTAAAAATGTAGTGATACTATTTGAAATACGAATATAAATATATAATGAAATAATAACGAATATTTTAAGTGGTAATTAAGTCCGTGAAATCATTCACTAGCTAGTGTATTTTGCGTTGCCAAGTATTTGTTTTAAAAAAGTTTTATAAGTTATTTTCCTATTTCTAAATGCTGTCAGTAACTCATTTGTCATTACATTAAGTACTTTGTAACCGATTGTAGAGTTTCATACCGAATATATTTTAACCTATCTGCACAATATAACTTAAAGTACTATGTAATGAGTTAAATAGGGAATAATTAATATAGCGAGATTAATAATTTATAGTAACCAGCCGAATTACGGTTGGTTATTTATATGCGTGCTGGGAATGGCTTTTAACTAGTTAGTGTAGTTCACTCACGGGGAGCATTTAGCGCCAAGTGCAATGACCCACAAACTGTTAGTAGTAATGTTATGGCTGAAGTAAATTGTGTAATCAAGGCTATAACATTCGGGAAAGAAAATTATTTGTGAAAGTTAATGCAACCAAAACTAAAGTAGCCAAACAAATGAAAAATCCATTTTTAGGAATAACATATTATAAAGAATTAAAAGGTTTGAAATGTGAACCTACGGGGGCAAGTAAGAAGAGGCTATATGAAAAACATAAATTAGTATGGGTTAGAAAAAGAGCAATTGCTGGCCTACTTGAAAATGAGTTCAAAAGAATTAATTCAATTATTAGAGGCTGGATATACTCTCATAGAGTTGGTAGTATATAAAATATTTATTGATGAATTTGATCAGTGGTTGAGATATAAAGTTAGAGCAGTAATTCTAAAATAATGAAAGAAACCAAAAATAATTAGATGGACCTTAACTAGAATTAATGTAAAGCATAAAAATGGTCATACATACGAAGAAATTGGCAAAATAAGTGGAATCCGAAAGGGGAGTATAATCGAGCAAATGGAAACGTAGTTAACTTTATATTGAACCACAATGTATTATCAATAAAAAATGGGAATAGATCAGTCTTAGTCTATCTCCTAGAATATTGTGTGAGTTAATTCGTACTAACTTATAAATGTAGCGTCGAAGACGATACCCGTGTGGAAGGTAGCACAAGATGTGCGATAAGAAATTATCCATCTAACCTATTTTTTGTGTTTAGTTGGGTATTACTCCTAGAATTTCATTACATTTCTCTCTGTAAATAGAGATTAATGCTAGAATAGGTTTATCTAGACATAGAATATTTATTTAATTATTTGGTTTAATTGATGGGGGTTATATGGATTACAAAAAAGAAGGGTTTCCTAACGAAATAATCATAAATTACAGACGGGATGGAATACCAATTCAGTATTCTGATATTTATGTAACAGATATTGGATATTTTCCCGTTGTTAATTTTCACTGGGTTAATCGCCCTCGAGGCATAGAAGAGCATATTATCTGTTTTTGCACAA
>JBKEDG010000027.1:0-43620 GCA_047975285.1 Bacilli bacterium
AGGATCAAACTCTTCAATAAATTTGTTCTTGTTTTAGTTTGTCTGACTCTAAAAGAATTGACATAAAAATGTCTTGTTTGTTTTGTTCAGTTTTGAAAGATCTTGTCACCATTTTTGGTGCCTCAATAGTATAACACTTTTTTACTATCTGTGTCAACTATTTTACCGATATTTCCTTTGAAATATCAGCACGTGTTTTATCACGCTTAAATATAATAACACTTTACTATATAACTTGTCAATACTTTTAACTTTTTTTTGAATTATTTACAAAAACTAATATAGTTTGATTTTATGGATATTTTGATATATAATTTATTTATCGATATTTACGTAAAGGAGTTTTAAAATGAAAAACAAAAGAAAAAAGAATAATGTTATTACAATTATCCTTGATACTATAATTATTTTAGCAATTGTTGCAACATTCTCATTTGGATATAAATATTCATTAGAGGTATATTCAGCAGAATATAGTACTAGTCAAAAATTAAGCGAGGTTGATGAATTAATAAAAAATGATATTTCTAGAGAAGATATGGAAAACACTCCAAACTACGGCATTTATAAATTAAAAGTTAAAAATGTAACAGATTGGATGCCTGTGATTGAAGGAGATAATTTGGAATTTCTTGGAGCAGGCATCGGTCATCACAGTTCTACAGGTCATCCAGGTGATAGTCGTCAAATATTTTTATCAGCTCATCGTGATACACACTTCAAATCGTTAGAGTACGTAGATATCGGTGATGTAGTTATTATACAGACATCTTATGGTAAATTCGAATATGTTGTAGACAAAACTAAAATTGTTGATTATAGAGATGTAAGTGTCATTAAAACTGATAAATTAGCCGAAGATGAACTTGTATTAATGACATGTTGGCCATTTAATAGTTATGTTGATTCCGAGGAAAGATACTTAATATATGCTTATCCAAAAAAATAGGGAGAAAATTATTCTCCCTATTTTTTTCTAATTGCTTCACTTAATAAGTTTCTAATTAGAACAACATTTTTATTAAACACTTCAAACATCTCAATTTTTTTATAAATATGTCTAACCATCATTATAGCAACTTTTCTATTACTTTGAATGTACACTTTTGGATACTCATACATACATTGTAACTCTTTTCTCATTTCGACCGCTAGCATAATAATAATTATCGTTTCTACAATTAAACTATAATTAGGATTATAAGTTTTTTTAGCTAACCCATTAAATAATTGCTTGATTTTTATACTAAATATATTATTTGGTGTATTCAATAAACTAAAAATTGTTTTTTCACACAAATCTTTCTCATTAGTATTAATTAAGTATTCTAAAATATCCAAATTTACGAATAAATAAAGGTCAGTTTCTGGAACACTTTTAATAAATTCTATTAATTTTACATAATCATCTTTTACTTTATACTCAATATGATTAATCTCGTTATCAATCATAATATCAGCATATTCAAGATATTCCTCATCAATATTAACACTTTCTTCATTAATATTTACAATTTTTGGAGTACCCATATAGTATAATTCAAATTCTGTTTTAGATAAACTAAAGAATTTCAAATCAATAACATTTTCACTTTTAGCATAATATTTTTTCAATGCCTCTATCTTATTTTTATCAAAAAGTTTTAAAAACTGAATATATGCAAGTTTATCAACACAAATATCAAAATCAATAAATTGCGAAATTCCATTCATCTCACTAGCAATAGAGTCTATATCTGATAAATAACTAATCTTTTCATAAACCACCTCTAAAATTTCCTCACTAATACTAAAACCATAAGATTCAAACGTTGAGTGCGTATGATTACGAAGCTCTATTTCATCAAAATCACCATATAATGTAAATACTTCATCAAAAATAAGTAATGTCAAATCTTGATTAATAAAAACTCTATCTTTCCACACAAAAATAAGTTTTCTATCGCTATACTCTTTAAATGTAGAATAAACTTTAATCATAAAATCGCTAACTTGTTTTATGAGTTCTTTACTATCAGTGGAGTTAGTCTTAACGTAGTGAACGTACTCATCAAGTCCATATAAAATAAAATACTTTTTATCACAAGTAGACAAGTCAAACTCATATTTTTTTTCACTGTTATTTAATATATCTCTAAAGTCCAAACTTTGAGTTTGATATAATTTTTCTTTATCTTCTTCTCTTTGCGTAAAAGAATGTTCATTATTAACACCAGATACATCAAGAGTACTATTCTTAGACTTATTTACATTTTTTTCCTTAATTGATTTAGTTTTCTTAAAAAATAGCCATATACCAAATATCACAAATAATAATCCCAACGCATAAAAAACATATGTAACTAACTGCTCTTTACCTTTAAATATTTTGGAAACAGTACTCAAATCAATATTTACTAATATAAAATAATTTAATAACATTATAATAATTCCGTCAATCATTAGAATTAAACCTTCGATTCTTCGTGGCTTAATTTCCTCTAAAATTTCTTCTTGGCCATCAAAATTATCTTCTAGGTTATTATTTACTTCAGTACTGTGAATTTTTAAATACTTTTTAAAATGTTTTTCAAGATTAAAATCATTTTTTTCACTATATATTTCACTAAAATACATAAAGTTAACAACTAATGTCTCATTTTTTATATGTTCATTTATGTAATCGCTTAGAAATCCTTGTTTTATACTACCATACTTTGAAACAAATAATATTGTGGATTTTTCATCATTTTTTATCAACGCATCTAACCTAGCTAAATTTTTCGTTTTAGCCACTGAATAACTCTTTCTTACTCTATTCATAAAACCCTCCTATATCAGAAAATCTATTATCAGTATCATCGGAATTGTTACTACAGACAGTGTTGTAGAAACAAATACAATTTGTGACGCAAGTTCACTATCTCTATTATACCTTTTTGCAAGTATAACAGTCAATACAGCAGATGGAGTTGCTGATAAGACTGTTATTAAAAGCACAATTTCAGAATCATTTATTAAAACATTACTAACCATGTACGTAATTGCTGGAATTATAACTAATTTTACAAATGAGAATAAATACATAAATTTATTTTTAAACGTTTCAAGAATAGACGTTGCTGCAAGTGTCGCTCCAACTACAAACATTGATAAAGGTGGTGTTACATCACCAAACATTGTCAGAATTTTATCAATAAAAATTGGTAATTGTACGGGCAATAAAAATAGAGTTATCCCAAGAACACTTCCAATAAAAGCAGGTTGTAATAAAATTTTTTTTGTTGTTATTATTTCATTTGAGCCATAACTAATGATTATTATTCCCACTGAAAAAACAAGAATGTTGAATGATATATTAAATAACGTTGCATGAAAAAGCATTTGTTCACCAAAAATATCTTTAACTACAGGAAAACCTAAAAAAGCAATGTTTGCAAAAGTTAATCCAAATAACCAAATAGGCTTTAATTCGCTTTTAATTTTAAAAATTTTCATTGTAAAAAAAGCTAATGCTACACAAATTAAATGGTACACAAAGCCCGCTATCAAGGTTATACTACCCTCTCTAATTAATTCTGGACTCATTTCAACATTCATCGCACTTATAAACATAGCAGGAACAGCTATATTAAGCATTAACTTATTTAAAACAACATTTGCATCATCATCAAAAATTTTTTTCCTAACACAGAAAAACCCTATTAACATACAACCAAATAAAGCTAGCATACTGTTTAATGCATTTAAAAACATAAATCCCCCTATTTTGAATATCTTGTGATTATCAGATGATACTTCCCTTTATCATCATAGTATTCAATTCCCATATTCATATCATTCAATAAACTTGAAATTATTTTTAAACCTTTACCCGTTCCACTTGTAAATTCATTTGCAATTTCATTAGTAAATGTTATAACATCGTCATTAATATCAATTTTTACAGTGGAATCTTTCTTAGAGTAGTTACAGATATTATTTAGCAGGTTACTCATAATCAGACCAAAACTTTCACTATCAACAACCCAAATTGTCGGAGTTGTCGTAAACTGAATTTGCAAATTCTTTTCATCTAGTTTAGGCTTTACATTTAAAACTTGTTCACTAATAAATGAAACCATATCATGCCTAACCATTTTATAAATCGTTTGTTTTTCAAAAATTTCCAGTGACATCTTAGTAATTGCAGAAATTGTATCAATACTTTCTTCTATAATTTTAGAAGTTGTTTCATCATCGTATTTTTCATGATTCATTTTATTCAACTGAATCACTGAAGAAATCGTTGCTACTGGAGATTTTAACTCATGCACTAGTGCACTAACTAAAGATGTTCTATTTTTATTATATGATTTTAAGGACACTTTTATATTTTCAACACTTTGTGCTAAATTTTGAATTTCACCATGATATTTAAATTCAAGTTTTTCTCCTTCAAAATCAAATTCTGAAATTCTTCTTAATTCTTGATTTATTTTGGTAAGGGGGTTTACAATTTGAAATACAAAATGTTGAACAAATATTAAAGTTACACCAATATATATTATAACTGTAGCAATTATCACAACATATAAATCCGATGCAAACTCAGTTATCAAGGTATCATTTATATGCGCTTCAATTATTCCATTAATTATTATGTATCCGTATTTCCCATCAGGGACAAAAACAACAGTTGTAATTTCTTCAGTTAAAAACTTCTCATTTTTAATTTCTCTTGCATCAACATTTTCACTTTGAAAATATAAACTATAACCACTAGCACTTAATTCATAAACTGCATCCTCAATTATTAACTCATTCGAACCCAAATAATTCCTAGCCTGCATAATTTTTGAATTAACATAACTTTTCTGGTAAATAAAGGAGAAAACAATTATTACTCCCACAAACAATATCAACGAACTAATATACGCAGCAATTACATAAAATCTTAGCGTTTTATTTCTCATCGTATTTATATCCGACTTTAGTTTTAGTAATTATTTTACTCGCATGAGAACCAAGTTTCTTTCTAATTCGTTTTACAGTGTAGTCAACAACTCTATCCCCTGCTTCATCATTCCAAAATAAGTCTAACATATCATATTTACTACAATATTTACCCTTATTTATAAACAAATGGTAAAAAACACTAAATTCTATCGGCGTAAACTCAACTACATCATCACCAAATGTAACTGTTAAACTCTCCTCATTTATATTTACTCCACTACTATTAATATTATATAGTCTACTCATTATTTTGTTAACTTTACTTTTAAAAAGTTCTGCATTAAATGGTTTAACCATATAATCTTCTATATCATACTTATAGCCATCTATCTGATTAGTTTCAGAATTCAAACTACTTAATATTAATGTTGGAGTTTTATCATTTACATCATTTAAATAATCAAGTAACTCATAACCATCTAAGTTAGGCATCACAATATCAGTTATTATCAAATTGAATTTAGTATCATCAAGTTCATCAATTGCATCAAGACCATTATGAACTACTGTAACATCATAGTTATCCTTTAATACATAACTTATCATTTCAGCAATATGTAGATCATCTTCACACACAAGAATTTTCAACATATAATCACCACCTTTTTTAAATTATACTATATTTTTATAACAAAAAAAAGAATTTAAAACAATTCTTTTTAGTATGCAGGATTTTCTGCGTCAGGATTAGTAACGCCTAAAGCGTCATAAAATTCATCACCCTCATAAAAAGCAGAAAACTGACCATCAACAATTCTAATTACTGTAGGATATTTATAAATTTCCAATTCTTCAAGTGAGGCAGGAGCTTTACTATATTCAACATTAGCATTAGCGCCATATTTTTTGACTGCTTCACTATCATCAACCAAATACTTAGAATTTATTTTTTCAGCCATATCTACAACGTAAATCTTTGAAGAAACAACTCCTAAAGAAAGCGATTCATAATAGTCATTAACCTCGTCAGTTCCTTCCTCTCCATTTATGAAAAATACTACATAATCAGATTCTGGCTTATCAAATACATCTTGTGCAAGAATTTTACCATATCCAAGATCATCAGTATATTTAGTTTCTTTTTCCTCGCTATCTTCCTTCATAAAAGTATTTAAAATCAAAAATACTGCTAAAGAACAACCAATAGTAATCATTAGTATTTTTATAAATCTTTTTAGTAAGTCATCACTTCTTGATTCCTTTATGTTTAGTTCTTCTTGAGTATCTATAAGATGCTTTTTTATTTTCTTTCTTCCCATAATTACCTCCTACCCAAACAATTATACCACTTATTTAAAATTTTACAACAAAAATATTAATTACATTAATAACAAACTAACGATTATTGTTATAAAAAACATTATAAAAGATATGAAAACTTTAATTGGTAAAATTTTCTTATATAATTTAAAACTAAACATAAACAAACGAATATAGTCACAAAAATCAAGAAACAACAGGGATGCATAAATACTAAAGACCATATAAATCAGCGTATTTGCACTCTTAGAAAAGTTAGATAAATAGTGCCCAATTACAGCTCCATTAATGACAAAAATAGCGATAATAAATAATACTTTCTTACTAATATAGTAATTCCAATTTATTGTTTCATCATTCTCACTTAATTTTAGATATGTCGTGTTGATTTCGTGCGTGAGTGCTGTATATGAATTATACCTCCCAAACACATCCTTATTTACACATTTCTTTACAATATTTTTATAATTATTATCAGTATCAATTTCCTCAACAATCTTCCCTAAACTATAAATATCTGAGTGAAAAGATGTTTTAGAGTTTGCACAAACTTCTGGTGAGGAGTATAGTGAAACATTGTATTCTTTTGGTGATTCGTTTTCAAAACTAGCTGAATCAAAGTCGATTAAGAAAATCATGCCCTTTGGAGAAATAATTATATTATCTGGCGTTATTTCATTATGAACTATATTTAATTCACGTAAATTACTCAAAATTGTAGCAACGGAAAAAATAAGAAACCTTACAAAATCTTTAGATACACCGTTTGCATTTTCTATTCGATTTCTTAACGTTTCTCCATTTACATACTTGTAATAAACATTTCCTTGCTCAATTCTAATTATCTCAGGTATCCCATCAATTTTACTTTCCATAATAGCATAGTAAATATCTTCATTTGGAATTGTTTTTTTGACACACGCATTATTTTCTACTACTACAAGTTCCATATATTCTCCTTTGCTACAATTAACTTAAATTTTTTCTATTAAAATCTCCTTACAATGCACCTCTGTATATGTAAATGTTTTTTGACATTGTACTGGTTCATTAATTACATCAACAAGAAATATTGATGAATAAGTTTCTTTTAATACACACTCCATTGTTTTTTGACTCTTTTTATCGCAATCTACAGTTATTTTAAAACTTCCACCAATATTATCAGTAAGAAAGTCTTTTATTTCATTAATATCTTTCATTTCATTCATATTTAGTTTCCTCCACACTACTATTTTAACACATTTTACATAATTTAACAATGTTTATTACGATTTTACATCTAATATACAATTTAAAAACTATGTCATGTAACAAAAAAAGTGCAATCTAAATTACACTTCCCATCTTTTTTTAAATTCTTTCCTAACACCATTACTATGAAATTTAATTTTTTTATATGTAACATCTTTATCAATAATAGTATTTACAAATGCAATAGTTTCTTCATGGTTATATCCAGGATACAGTACCGTTCTTACTTCGTACAATTTTTTTAACTTATTTATTTTACGCAAATTAGCTATGACAGTTTTATTATCATTCTTAGTTAAATCAAAATGTTCATTTTCGTCAATAACTTTAACATCGACCATAAAATAATCAATTACATCAAATAATTTATCATCTATTTCTATACTTGCATTAGTATCTATAAAGCAACTTAATTTTGTATTACTTTTTATAAGTTTACAGAACTCATAAACAAACTCTTGTTGTAAAAGAACTTCACCACCACTTAAAGTAATTCCATCAACAAATACAAAATACTTTTCTAATTTTAAATATAATTCTTTTGCAGTATAGTTAGTAAATGATACGTTATCTCTAATTGTTTCAGGATTGTGGCAATACCAACAATTAAAATTACACCCTTGCATAAAAATTGCAATTCGATTACCTGGACCATCTACTATAGAACTCTTAATAATTTTATGGACTTTACCATTAATATCTTTTCTTTCTATCAAGAGCTTTCCCATAATCTCTTGCCCCTTTCCCAAGAACTGTAGCTCCGTTTAATACCGCTTGTTCTTTATCAAGTTTTGCAAGTTCAGATCGTTTAATTAAATAGCCCGTTACTCTTACAACATCACACAGTGTTGAATAGATAGAAATGTACCGCAAATTTGATTCAAAAGCTCCTTTAATTATTTTTAATATTGCTTCTGGATTTTTTTCGTGAGTTTGGTCAAAAACAAATATATCTCCAATTCCACTTGTAAAATATTTATGAAAAGGACCAGACATTAAAATATGATCATATATTTCAGGTTCTTCACCAACTGGTATTCTCGCCCCTGGACTAGTTCCTTCATCAGTTTCGATTCCGACTTGGGCATGCAAAACACTTACACCATTAAATGCTTTCGTATGTTTAGATGGATATTTCCTTAATTCCACATCAATTTTTTCAACAATACGCACCCCATACTCATTAGCTTTCTCACTATACCCAAATCTTTCGTCTTGATTATTTAATTTCAGTAATTTATTAACACACTCTGCAACACCAATAACTCCAAGCATCCCACTAAATTTATTAATATCAATAAAACCTTCTTTTACTAAAAAGTTAGATTTAAAAAACGCACAAGAAACCAAAAAGTCGATTCTCATATTTATATATGTAGCCATTTCTTTAACAGCTAGTGGAATTATATTATCAATAAAGTCATTTGAATCAGTCGCATAATCTGATAAATTATTTAAATTTATTCTAGTTAATGTAAAGCCACCCCCACCTATCATTAGCCCATTATAACAACTTGCAATTCCATAATTATTATCAAAGTCAGCACTATACATCTTATCATTAGCAAAACTAGGTTTTGCAGTTATAAGAGCAGTCTTTACACATTCAATTGCAAAATCATCAGTTGTTTTTTCATCATCATATTTTATTGTTAAATTTGGTACTGCAAGTTCTAATTCTCTCATAACCTCTAAAATAATTTTACCTGCCTTTGTCTGTAAAGGTCCAATATTAGCATGAACAAATGAGTCCGTCAAAGTCTTATCAATGTGAATCAAAAACAGTTTAATAGCTAAATAAGCATCACCTTTATCCTGAACAAATGGTTCAAGCAAATAATCAATATTTCCTAAATACACAGGAAACGTCGTGATTGAAGGAACGTTTTTATAAAAAATAAGTAGATTATTGGTTGCTTCCCAAATATTTTGTGGTTTTTCAAGACCTAAAAATTCACTCCCATTTTCAAAAAACTTTTCATAATCAGGCAAAATGTAGCGCGGTCTATAAGGGGCATTACCTTCAAACAAATCACAAAACGCCTTCTTATCAAAGAAGTCTTTTGTAGTTTCACTTTTTTTTATGTAAACATCACTATTCTCTGATTTCCTTGCAAGAGCAAGTACCATTTGTTCATATGTTAATGTCTTATCTTTAATAATATCTAGCACACTCATAATCTACCTTCTTTCCTCACAACTTATAATAATCAACGCAATAATTAATCCTGCTATGATTCCAGATAAATGACCAATAATTGAAATTCCGGGAATAATAAATGACAGTGCTATGTTAATAAGTAGCAAGTTTATCAACATTCGTGAATTATACATACTAAACCTAACCCCATCACTTCTATCTAGAGTAATACACGTTGTAACCATTGCATACAAAACTCCACTAGCTCCAATTACCAGCCCTGAGTAAAACCATTGCGTTATAAATCCAGCTATCAAGGCACAACCCAAGTAGTAACACAAATATTTTAAACTACCTAAGTACCTTTCTAAAATTGGTCCCATATAATATAGAAAATACATATTAAACAGCAAGTGCATTATAGACCCATGCAAAAAAACACTAGTAAAACAAGTAATTACCCTACTGGTAATAGGCGAATTTAACGCAAAGAAATAATAAATAATATTGCTATTATTTAACATCAGTGCGGATATAAATACTATTATATTAATCCCTATAATGACATTTGTAACTGAAAACTTTATTTTTTTTATCATTTCAACACCTCTTTTTTTATTATATCATATCTATTATAGTTTTCATAATTTAATATTCTTTAAAAGTTTTTTTAATCTATAATTGTTTATTTTACTACTAAAAATTGTTATAATAACATTGAGGTGATGCAAATGAAAAATTTTAAATGTGCAAACGGGGGTTGACAAGCAAAGATAGGGCCGGGAGTCCTAAGTGATTTACTATCTGATATTGATATAATCACTGATAAAAACAATCTTATTGACTTCACATCAAAAGATGATGCATCAGTCTATAAATATAATGATAATTATCTATTCCAGACACTCGATTTTTTTACGCCAAACGTTGATGACCCATATGTATTTGGTCAAATCGTTGCTGCTAACTCTTTAAGTGACATTTATGCAATGGGAGCAAATCCTATTACTTGTCAAAGCATAGTTGCTTTCCCTCAATTTGAGGATATTAATATTTTAAAACTTATGACTAAAGGTTGTTGTAGTAAACTAAAAGAAGCGGGCGTTAGTTTAACTGGAGGACATTCTATTTATGACGATACAATTAAATATGGTTTAAGCGTTCTTGGAGTTGGGGATAAAATATGGAGAAATAATTCGGCTAGTTGTGGGGATGCTTTGATTCTTACAAAGCCACTTGGTACAGGAATAATCATGGCAGCTAAAAATAGTTTTGAAGTAAATGATGAAGTAACTAACAAATGCTATGAAGTTATGACTACATTAAATAAACAAACCAAAGAAATTATCGAAAGTTTTCAAATAAATAGTTGCACAGACATTACAGGATTTGGTTTACTTGGGCATCTTTATGAAATGATTGATAAAACATTGTATAGTGTAGCTATAAGTGTGGAAAATATTCCAATTATTCAAGAAGCAGTAGAATATTCAAGACAATATGTTTACACTAGTTCAGCCCAACAAAACAGAAAATATTTAGAAGATAAAATTATTTTTAATAATATTGATAGTGCTTATCAAGAAATTTTATTTGATGCACAAACATCAGGAGGATTATTATTTTCAGTAAATCAAAATGATGCTAGCAAAATAATTAAATTATTAAATGAAAACCATATTACAGCAGAAATTATTGGACGAATCACAAATAATAGCGATAATAAAATTGAGGTGTATAACAATGATATTTAAACAATTACCAAATATTAACAGTTTAAAATCACATTCTAGACTAGAATACTATTGTAAGCTATATCCAAATATTATATTTACAAATGTAATTAGAAGTGGCTTAGATACGTATAGACAGATGATTGTTAGTGATAAAATTTCAGAATATGATGAAGATATGCTCCTATCAATAATTATTGATAGATTTAAAAAATCAAGATATAACTTGCAACGTGTAGTAAATGCTACTGGAACAATTATTCACACTAATTTAGGGCGTAGTTTATATTCTAAAAATGTGATTGACAATATCATGAATGTTGCAAAAAGTTACAATAATCTTGAATACAATTTAAAGACAAACTCTAGAGGGAGTAGATACGATCATCTTGTAGAAATTATAAAAAAATTAACTGGCTGTGAAGATGCATTAGTTGTAAATAATAATGCGGCCGCTGTTCTTTTAGCACTTACTTCTCTAGTAACAGATGGTGAAGCGATTGTAAGTAGAGGCGAATTAATTGAAATCGGGGGAAGTTTTAGAGTTCCTGAGATTATGAAATATAGTAATACCGCTTTAAATGAAGTAGGAACAACAAATAGAACTCATAAAGAAGATTATGTTAATGCAATCTCAAAAAAAACGAAAGCACTTATTAAAATTCACACTTCTAATTATAAAATAATTGGATTTACAAGTGAAGTAGAAGTAAATGAGATAGCAAAAATTGCAAAAGAACACAATTTAATTTCTATTGAGGATATCGGAAGTGGTAGCTTAATCAACTTTTCAAAATATACCAAAATAAAAGAGCCTACTATTCAAAATAGTATTAAAGCAGGGATTGATATAGTTACATTTAGTGGCGATAAACTGCTTGGTGGTGTACAAGCAGGATTTATCATTGGTAAAAAAAAATATATACAAAAAATTAAGCAAAACAATTTACTAAGAAGTTTAAGGGTTGATAAATTAACAATTGCTGCAATAGAAGCATCCTTACAAGAGTATTTAGACGAAGACTATGCTATTAATAATATTCCTACATTAAAAATGATTACTGAAGATGTTAAAGAAGTAAAAAAGCGCGGAGAAAAGTTACTTAAGTTATTAAATAATCCCAATAAATATAAATTAGCAAAATCTAAATGTGTTGTTGGTGGTGGCAGCCTTCCTTGCGAAGAATTAGACAGTTATAAAATCATTTTAAATTATGAATATGATACTAATAAATTATATGAACAGTTTCATAGCAACTATATCCCAATTATCCCTACGATTGAAAATGATAAAATTGTAATTGATATGAAAACAATTTTAGACGATGATTTTGAAATTATAAAGGAGTTTTTAAATGCGTAATTACATAATAGGAACAAGCGGGCACATCGATCACGGTAAAACAAGTATCATTAAAGAATTAACTGGAATTGATACTGACCGTTTAAAAGAGGAAAAAGAAAAAGGAATTTCAATTGACATTGGATTTTCATACGTTGATTTTGAAAAACACCGTATAGGAATAATTGATATCCCTGGACACGAAAAATTCATCAAAAATATGTTAGCAGGAGCAAGTGGCGTTGATGTATGCTTATTTATTGTTGCTGCTGATGATGGTATAATGCCACAGACAAAAGAACACTTTGATATTTTAAATTTATTAAACATTAAATCTGGCATAATCGTGTTAAACAAATGTGATCGAGTTGACAGCGAAACAATTAAACTTAGAAAAGTAGAGTTAAAAGAATTTACCAAAAATAGCTTCCTAGAAAATGCCAATATTATTGAAACTTCAATTTATGATAGTGATAGTATAAAAAAACTCAAATTAGAAATCAAGAACACATTAGATATTATTGAAGAAAACCAAATAGGCGAGAATATTTTTAGAATGCCTATTGATCGTTCTTTTACACTAAATGGAATTGGTAATATTGTAACTGGAACGACAATGGGTAAAGATGTAAAAGTAAAGGATAAATTAGAAATTCTTCCTCAAAAAACTATTGTTACTGTAAAGAATATTCAAAGTCACGGTGAAAATAAAGAATTACTTGGCAGTAATAATCGTTGTGCATTAAATATAAACTTTAATGAGAAAATCAATATTGAAAGAGGAAATGTTATTGCAACTCCAAATATGTTAAATACAACAAGTATAATCGATGTTGAAATTAAATGCTTAGATAACATTGACAATGAAATTAAGAATGGTCAAAGAGTAAGAGTATATCACCTAGCAAATGAAATAATGGCACGTGTAAAACTTTTAAATTGCGATAGTTTAAAAAGCGGTGAAGTTGGATATGCTCAATTGATGCTTGAAAAAGAAATTATTGCTTTAAATTTAGACCTAATTATCATTAGAAGTTTTTCACCACTAGTTACAATTGGCGGCGGAACTATTTTAAATGTTCGTACCAAAAGTGTTAAAAGATACAATAAAGAGTATATAGATTTTCTAGTTTCAAAAACAACCTATACTGATGAAAATAGAGTTGAAGAGATAATTATGCAAGAAAGCAAAAATTTCTTAACAGTTAGACAACTAGAACCACTTTTAGCCAGTATTCCTGACTACCTAGAAATTATAAATAATAATTTAAATAAACATTTTTTAAATTGTAATGATTCAATCTTACATGTAAAATATTATAATGAACTCAAAATAAAAATTTCAAATTATTTATCAAACTTCCACAAAGAAAACCCATACAAAATTGGAGAAAATATATCTGTAGTTAGAAGAACATTTTTTGAAAATGCTAAAATTAATCTTGCTAACTTCATTCTAAAAGAGATGGAATTTAAAATCATGGATAATGAAATTAGTCTCAAAGATTTTCATGTAAAACTTAGTGAAGAAGAAGAAATTGTCAAAATACTAATTCTTAAAAATTACAAGCGTGAGGGATTCCAACTAAATAAAGTTAATAATATCAAAGATAATATTAAGAATAAAAGTGGATTTGACAATGTATTTACCCTGCTTGTCAAAGACAAAACTCTAATTAGAGTCGAAAATGATCTTTTCATGCTAAATACCACACTCAATGAAATAATAAATTACATACAAACTAAAGATGTTATTAACTTAAGTGATTTAAGAGAATTTACAAATACTGGAAGAAAAAACGTAATTGCACTTTTAGAGTATTGTGATAGAAATAAGATTACTAGACGTGTAGATAATTATAGAGAGGTGATAAAATGATTACACTAGATATGAGAAATAAAGCTTGTCCGCAACCAGTTATAGAGACAAAGCGAGAACTTGATAATAATAACGAAACAGTTTGTACAATAGTAGATAACATTATTGCTGTTGAAAATATTACAAAAATGATTAAAGATATAAATGGCAAAGTTGAGGTTTCAAAAACAAGCGATACGCTATATTATGTATATTGTAGTACAACAGACCTTAATATTAAAAAAACAAATTTTAAAAACATTCTTGTCTTCAATAGTGAATTTATGGGCGAAAATAAAGAACTTGGTGCAAACCTTATCCAAGCTTGTATTCATACATTGTGTGATATAGATAATATTCCAAAAACAATTATCTTATATAACTCAGCAGTAAAACTTTTTGAAAATAACGACAATATTTACAATGATTTTAAATCCCTTGAAAAAATGGGAGTGAATATTATTTCCTGTGGCGCATGCATTAAATACTTTGATGTTAAAAATAATATTGGTAGCGTTACAAACATGTATGAAATTCTACAATTAATTACTTCAGAAGAAAAAGTTATTTATGTATAAATAAAACAAACACACTATTTCAAAATAGTGTGTTTGTTTTAACTATACTACCCTATTTATTAAAAAATTCAACTAAATCATCATATCCACCAATTAACTTATCATCAATAAAAATTTGTGGCACAGTCATCATTTTAGTTTTTTTCATCAACTCTTTAACTTGAGAACGATCAATCACTTCTTCACTATATTCAATCCCTCTATCTGTAAGTAACTGCTTTGCTGCAAGACAATATGGGCATGTCTCAAATGAATATACTAATGCTTTCATAACATCTCCTCCTTATTTATTATTTTACAATATTATATAATCTTATTGCAACTATTATACTCCTTTAATTTATCAATGATAACAATTTTTTTCATATTACTAATTTCTATCTTTTCAACCCCTTTTTTTATAAAATAGTTTCCATCATAGATGGATTTTAATTTTATATAGCATGTATACAAACCAGTTATATCAACATTAAGAATATATTTGTATAGTATGACAATTTCATCTTGACTAAATACTTTGGTCAATTTATAAAAATCATTTATCAATCTAAAATCCGTACTTATAATTATCATAATCTTGCTAATTTCATTGCGTTTTATTAAGCATCTCTTAAGCATATATTGTAAATCATTTTTTCTAAAATTATAGAAGAATATACATATTCTAATAAATCTATTATTACAGTCGTCAATGGATCTAAAATCAAAATAATTATAATTATATAATTTAAAATACTCACCTAGAAATTTAACAAAGTATTTAATACCGATATTAAGATATTCTCCCATTATAAATATATTAAACTCATTATTAAAACGCTGATTTGAAATATCATCTAGGTTTTCAAGCATCTTACTACATAACTTCTGTGTCGCCATATCAATTTCAAATCCCAAGCAAGCACTAAACCTTATTGCTCTTAGTACTCTTAGGTTATCATCAGTAAAATTTAGGGTAATATGTTTCAATCGTCGATTCCTTAAGTCATCGATCCCATTATATGGATCAATGATAGTTTTACGACTACAGCTACTTAAAATTGCATTAACAGTAAAATCCCGTCTCTTACAAGCTTCTTCATAATTGTAATCAGTGATTGGCATTATTATATAGTCACTATGTAAGTTACCTGTGCTCACTTCAAGTCTTGGTATTGAAAATTCAAAACTAGAATATTGTTTTATCTTAACTATATAAAACTTGTCATTTGCTATTATTTCTCCATATTTAGTTAAAATTGATTTCAATTCCTCATAATTAATTCCATAAACTTCGATGTCATAATCATATATTTTGTTATCTAATAGTTTATCACGAACTGCACCACCTACAAAAAAACAGCTACTGCCATTACTCTCTAATTCTTTTATTATATTATCTAATACTTTCATAATATCACCTATTATTATTATACAAGATATTTTAAACAAAAGCAATCAGCCACAAAAAAAACACATTTTTTATATATAATTAAAATGAGGTGAAAAAATGTATAAAAAATCTAGGTTATTAATAGGACTTTTAACAATTTGTGTTGTTACATCAAGCTCATTTGTTATCCATTCATACTCTACAAAAAAACAGATCATGGCATTGGGGTATAATGAAAAAGAAACCACTAAATTTGTTTCAAAACATGGTATATTTAATGTTAACTCTAAAGTAGTTTCAAAGTTGGAAAATGAAATAGCATCTAAAGAAAAAATATTATCCTCTGAAATTGGAGTTAGTCACACACTTATTCAAAATTATGACCAACTTACAAAAGTTGAATACAACAAAGCCTTAGATTCATTTATTGATAATACAACTTCTTTATATAAAGATAGTATTAAAGAAGTTGATAAAAAAATATTAAGTCTTAAAATTGATGAAAAAGTTGATACTAAAAACACTACTCTATATGAAGAATTGAGCATCAAAAACAATCTAGTTAACGATCTTGAAAGTGAGTATTTAATAAAAATATCAGAACTTAAAAAAAAATTAAATAATTATGTTATGAGAGATTCGGAAATTGAATTGATTTCTAATAACAATGTAATTGATACATATAACATACTTACAAAAAAATATGAATACTTTAAGGAATATCATGAACTATACGATAATTCTAAAAACTCAATAGCTAGTGGATCAATGGATTTATTTAATATATTAAACAAACATCGAATAGCAAACGGTCTTAACCCATTTAAATATAACTCTAGTCAACAAAGTTGTGTTGATACTGAAGCCAATTCATATGCAAATAACAAAAACCCTCATAATTGGTTATGCAAATCCTTAACTTCTGAGGGGGCTTCTCTTGCTGGAATTAACAGTAATTATATTCAAATTGCTGGAAACTTTTTAACAACAAATGCATCTCATGAAGCAGATGTAATCAATCCAAATTATACAAGTGCTGCATGCTCTGCTGTTTCTAGAGATGGGATGGTTTATATGATATGTGGATACTTTAGATAAAAAGACAGATGAATTTTATTCATTTGCCTTTTTTATTGTTTATTTACTAATCACTTAAAATTTATAATCTTGAAAGTATCTATGATCGATTTTTTTAGGATCAATTTTAGTCTTATTAAGAATCTCTTGAATGAAGAAGCTAATGAAGAACAGAGATAAAACTGTACCAATACCTGCACTACCGCCCAGAATAATCCCAATTGTTAAAATAACAGCCTCAATTCCAAATTTAATAAATCCGTATTTAATTGTATATTTACGATGTATTCCTAAAATAACACTATCTCTTGGTCCTTGTCCAAGTCCAGTTGACATGTATGTCACAATTCCAACAGACATTAGAAGTGATCCTATAATTACATATATAATATTGATAGCAAAAACTTCACTACTAATATCAAGATATTTATTAAACA
The DNA here is from genome assembly GCA_047975285.1 of Bacilli bacterium. GTDB lineage: Bacteria > Bacillota_I > Bacilli_A > JBKEDG01 > JBKEDG01 > JBKEDG01. Next base: position 18,029 of record JBKEDG010000027.1, read on the forward strand.
AATCATAGAATATTCCCATACAAACAATATTTAAAACCGTTCCAATTCCTGGATAAACCTTAAGCCAAATAGCAATTAACAAAATAACTATTCCAGATACTTGCGTAAGTTGACCAAATGTTAGAGGAATAAAATTAGATAATCCTTGAGTAAAACAATCCCAAGGAGCAAGACCCAATCCACTCTCCTTAAAAAACCATATCCCCAGGCCTAACATTACTATCCCAATCATCACTTGCGGAAGTTTCTTTAAATCTTTTTTTAATTCAATCATTACATACCCCCTACTTACAATATTATAACATACATGCAATTTTATACAAACTAAATTATTATGCCTATTGATTACTATTTAAAATAACATTGCTTATTTTAAAAGATCACTTGCTATTAATAGTTAGTTTTGTTATAGTTAAATTGTTATGGAGGGGAATTATATGTTATTAAATTTATTTACTGTAGCTTTAGGAGCATTTTTAGGCGGTGGGCTAAGGTATTTACTTTCAATTATATTTGCAATGCAATTTCCTTTATCCACATTATTATCAAATGTTTTATCTGGATTTTTAGGTGGTTTAATAATTGGGATTGATAAAGATACTATGATATTCTCCCCTTCTACAAAACTATTTTTAACAACTGGTTTCCTAGGTGGTTTAAGTACTCTTTCTGGATTTAGTCTAGAAACTTTAAAAATGTTCGAAAATAACAAATATTTTACTGGTTCAATGAATATATTTCTTAATTTAGGATGCACAGTACTATTTTTAATTTTAGGACTAATCACTGCAAGATTATTTACTAAAGTAATTTGACTAGTAAATTACTACCAATCAGATTCATTAATTAATTTTATTTACAATAATATACAGCTTCTCTTACCATATAAATTTACATAAAAAGCAAATAACCTTACTACTACAGTAACTAAAGTAATTTTTCATTATATTTTCACTTTTAATATGTATTAAAATAAACTGATGCTTTCAATATTTTATTCAAACATAACTTAAAAGTTTATAAACGATTATATAGACTAGGATTTTAGTTCTCATCAATACTAAGTTGAATGTTAAAATATTAAAAATGTAATTGTATTTACTGCAATTACTTGATATAATTGTTAAGTTAAGGAGGAAATTTTATGGAACCAAAAAAATCAAAATTAGCAAAGTTTTCAAACAAATTTATTATAAGTGCTTTTTCACTTATAATTATTCTACTTATTACGTCAATTATTTACAATATAATTACTAAAAATAGCAAAGCAAATATTTCAGAACAAGCAGTTACGCTTATAATATCCACACTTTTTTTAAGTATATATGTATTGACAAGAAATATCTTCACAGAAAGATTTTCATATATACCTGACCAATTTTACTTTATAGCAATGACATTCGCTTTTTTTTCAACATATCTTGGAAGTTATTTAAACTTTTATGAAGCCTTTACATGGTGGGATGATGCATTACATTTTTCATCGGGAATTTTAATTGCTTTATTTTCAATTGTCATTGTAAGTTATTCTATTGGACACAGATTTGGTAAATACAAATCTAAGAGTGACATAGTTTTCTTAGTAATAATTGGTTGCTTATTAAGTTTATCGATTGCTGTTTTTTGGGAGTTTTATGAATTTTGTTATGACTATATAGTTGATGGAAATATGCAGAGAGGTTCAATATTAATCGATTTAGATACTTCTTCATTAATTAATAAAATCCGACCTTCTGGAAGAATAGTCGGTAAAGATTTACTCGACACAATGAATGATATGTTTCTTGCAACTATTGGTGCAATAATTGCTGGAATATATAGTTACAAACATTTTGCAAGACTTCAAATAATTATCAACAAAGAAAAAGACTTATAATATGAAAAAAAATTTATTAATTATAATTACAGGATTTTCTATGGCATTTGCTGACAGTGTTCCTGGAGTAAGCGGCGGAACTATTGCATACATCTTAGGACAATATGATTCACTAATTAGTAGTATACACATAATTTTATCTAATAATAGTATTGATAAAAAAAAGGAAGCATTTACATATTTAACTAAATTATTATTGGGTTGGATAAGCGGTTTTGTAATTGCTGTATTAGCTATCACTGAATTAATGATTACACATACATATCAAATGACGTCACTTTTCTTAGGATTTATTATTTTTTCAATTGGGTTTATTATTATTGAAGAGTTTCAAATTCTAAAGAAAAATAAAAATAAAATACTTTACTTATTTATTGGAGCATTAATTGTAATCCTCATTGCCTATTTTTCTAGCACGAAATTAGATATATTACAAAATAGTTCAAAAGTTATAAGTTACATTTATATATTCATTGCAGGAATAATTGCAATTAGCGCTATGCTTTTACCTGGAATTTCAGGATCTACACTTTTAATCATTTTTGGACTATACTCAATAATTATGCAAAGTATTAAATCTACAATAAAATTTGATTTTTCAAATTTATTTATTGTAATTGTATTTGGACTTGGACTAGTAGTAGGACTTAAATATACATCCAAAATTATTAGTAAGGCACTAGAGAAATATAAAAGTATGATGATATATTTAATTATAGGATTAATGCTTGGATCAATTTATGCAATCATTATTGGACCTACAACTCTTACAGATGACCTTTCAAAAGCTAATTTAAATTATAAACCTTTAACAATCGAATCATTTAGTCTAACATTTTTTATTATTGGCATATTAATAACCGCTGGTCTTGACCGTTTAAAAACATTCATAAAAGAATAAAAGTACTATTCCAATTATATGGAATAGTACTTTTTCTATTTCATTTTAAGTGCATCGACTGGTGCGACTGATAAACCTTTAAAAATTGAAATTAAACTGGAAACAATTGAAAGAATTATACTTCCCAAAATAACAATTAATACAGATAGCATTCTTACATGCAAAGTCATTTCTGCACCTAGCATTGTAAAATCAAACATATTATTTGCAACATTAATAAGTACTGCTCCCAGACCAATACCAATGATACTAGCAAATATTCCAGAGAATAATCCAATAGCAGTTGATTCAATCATGAACATCTTTACAATATCTCTTTTTTGAGCCCCAATTGCTCGCAATACTCCCACTTCTTTCATACGCTCTAGAATACTTACATAACTCATCACCATAATCATAATTGCAGCAACAAATACTGAAACACCTAGAATTACTGAAAATAGTTGCAAAGTTCCATTAATCATAAGCTCAATCATAGAAACCATTTGAACATCTCTAAACGGAGAAATAACATATCCTGAGCTTAGATTTTTACTATTAGATTTATTTAATTTTTCCAGAAAACTTTTAATTTTACCCTCTTCAACCTCAATAATATAATTACTCAAGAATTCAGCAGAATCATCAGTAGTACCGTAACTAGCACTAAATTCATCATTTAGATAAATAGTATTAAGATTATTTCTAGGACCATCATTTTTAACAACACCACTTATCTTAAATTCAGTTTGAGTAGTTTTAGCAGTTAAAAAATCAGTCATAGTAATACTTAATTTTTTACCAATAGCATTTTTATTCGTATGCCCTTCTAATTTAGCGATATCTTCTGTAATAGCAATCTCATTCTTTTGGTCTGGTGCAGAACCTGCCAATAAATCTTTTGTTCCAAAAAAGCGAATTCCATCTGGATAAATTGTATTATTATCAACTGAAGTTCCATCACTCAATTTAAACTCATTATTAGATATATTATAGTTTGGAACACTTACAATTTTATCAATTTCACTATATTTACTAAAAATCTCTTTACTACTATTAGATTTTTTTCCACTCATATCAGCGGCAAAATTCTCATATAAATTTATAACCATAACCTTAGCCACATTTTCATTACCATAAAATTTATACAAATCTTCAAAGTATGAAGTAAGCGATGTTTTTGCTATATTAATTATAAAAAGTGATGATATTGCAATCGCAGTTCCAATTGAGAGTAAAATATTTCTTCTAATTCTTTTAACAAAAGCAGATGATGAGAGTTTAAATACTCCAGAAAAACCTAATCCTCGCTTAGTCTTTTTTAAAGGTTTTGGTAGTTCAATTTTATTTAATTCTTCAAATTGATTTTTTTTATCTTCAATAATTAATCCATCTTTCATTGTAATAATTCTTTCGCAATAAGATGCAACTTTCATATCGTGTGTAACTATGATAACCTTTTTTCCACTAGCAGCGATTGTTGAAAGTAATTTCATTATCTCCTGTGAAGTCTTTTTATCAAGTGCTCCAGTTGGTTCATCTGCTAAAATTAAATCTGGATTGTTAGCAAGCGCTCTAGCAATTGCAACACGTTGCTTTTGTCCACCACTTAGGTATCCTGGTCGTTTATGTAAATGATCACTTAACCCTACAAGCACAAGCAACTCTTCAGCTCGTTTATATCTCTTTGCCTTAGGATACCCAGCTATTTCCATAACAATAGCAACGTTTTCAAGCACTGAAATATCTGTAATTAAGTTAAATGACTGAAAAATAAATCCTACATTTTCTTTACGATGCAATGTACGTTTTCTATCTTTTAAGAATGTAATTTTCTGACTTTTATATTCTACATAGCCATTTGATGGTATATCAATTGTTGAAATCAAATTCATAAGTGTCGACTTGCCACTTCCACTTTCTCCTATTACAGCAATCATATTTTCATCATTTATTTCAAAATTAACATCCTTTAATGCAGTAAAGTACTTTCTTTTTCCAACTTTATAATTTTTTGTTAAATTGCTAATTTTCAACATAATTTACTCCTCTCTTAAAGCATCAATTGGATTTTGTCTCGATGCCTTTCTCGCCGGTAAAATAGAAGCTACAAACATTATAATAAACACAAGCGAAGCCACTATAAACAACCACTTTACAGAGAGTGTAACATAATTAAAATCTGGTAGATCAAGTAAAAAATGCATTATAACATTTATAATCATCATCATCGTAAACGAGCCAATCACAGCCAGCATAAATGAAATAATTCCAATAATAATTCCTTCCCCAACAAAGATTTGTGTTATATTATTTTTCTTAGCACCAATTGCCCTTAAAGTACCAATTTCAACTTTACGTTCTAATGTAGAAATATAAACAATTATATTAACCATAAACATACTAACAATAAGCGAAATGGACATTAATACTAAGAAAACATTTCTAACTAAATTCAAAATATATTCAATCATATTAACAACCGCTCTCGTGTCTTGAGAAACAATCTCATATGTATTATTTCCATCTTTAACTGTTGGAGTAGCACTTGCATTAGTATAGGCATCACTTATAAATTCTTCAGCATGTTTTTTTGAATCAAATCCTAAGAAGTAGGAATAAACTAAAAAGTCATGTTTATTCTTATCAACAAATTTTTTATTATCATCATAAGGTAAAACTAATGATGATGAACTAAACCCAGAATTATTAAGTTCTAAACTACCTACGATTTTAAATTTTGTTTTTTCTTCATTAACATCAATCTCTATTGTTTTACCAATTATTTTATCTTTAACTATTTTTTCTAATTTATAGTATTCATCATTCTTTTCATTAAAATCAGCCTTTAAAATAAGATCTTGATTAATATCAATATCAAGTTCAAATAATCTTGCTATTGTTACTAATTGATTAACATCCCCATTAAAATAAACTTCTCTTTCCTTACTAGGCATTTCACCATAGCTCATTAATAGATTACTCTGGTCAACATAACCTACTTCAATTACAGGTTCGAAATATGTTTCATCTACACCTTCATTCTCAAAAGTTTGAGCTTTAGCAATTAAATATTTTGGATATACTTTTTCAAATCCATTGTACTCAAAAGCAAATTTTTCAAGTATCTGTATATCTTTATCTAAATCAACCATTCCATCAATACCATTAATAATCTCAAAATCCATTGAAACATTATGATTTTGTTCTTTTTTATAAATAGTAACTTCAACGTTCTCTTCGACTGACTCAAATTGCGAAAAGGATTTTATAGTACTTTCAATCGCACTCTCAGAAATAGATGTTATTAGAAGTGCACCAGTAATTCCTAAACTTACCCCAAACGCTACAAGGAATGTTCTAAATTTTTTACTAAACAAATTACTTTTTGCAATTTTAAATGCCTTTAGCAAACTTAACTTACTTTTATTTGACTTACTTTCTAAAACAATATCACGATTGTTAACATTAACATTTGATTTAGAATTCTCTTCAAACTTTCCATCTACAAGCGTAACTACACGATTACCATACTTTGCTACATCTTCACTATGTGTAATTGATATCACTAACTTTCCAGAAGCAGCAATATCTTTTAATAACTCTAAAATTTCTACTGTAGTTTGTGAATCAAGTGAACCTGTGGGTTCATCTGCCAAAATAATATCTGGATTATTAGCAAGAGCACGAGCAATAGCAACACGCTGTTTTTGTCCTCCGCTTAAGTTCTTACATTTTTTCTTTATATGGTCTTTTAGCCCAACATCATTTAACAATTTAATTGCACGCTTTCTTGCGGTATTTGATGGTACACCAGCAATATTAAGTGGCATCATAACATTATCAATTAAACTTAAATTTTCAAGTAATTTAAATTCTTGAAAAACAAATCCAATCTTTCTATTCCTATAATAATCCATCGACTTATTTGTAAACTCGCTAATATTCTCGCCATTTATTGTAATAAGACCTGAATCAAATGTATCCAACCCACCAAGTACATTCATAAATGTAGATTTCCCACTTCCACTCTCACCATAAATTGCTACGAACTCCCCAAAACTAAATGATATATCTAAATCTTTTAAAATTTTATGTTCGTTTTTATCTATGTAATACGACTTATTTAACTTTTCAATTTTTATCTCATTCATAATTATTCCTTTCTATTTTACTTTAGACAACATATTACAATTATAACATAAATATCTCTATAAAAAACACTAGCTTGGCTAGTGTTTATATTCCAATAATTGTTCCAAGCGTTAAAACTATAATTGTAATTAAGAATACTCCTACAAGAACAGGTAAAACAATTTTTAGCCATTTATTGTATGGAAGTTTTGAAATCATCAATCCACCCATTACAACTCCAGAAGTTGGTGTGATTAAATTTACTATCCCACTTGCTGCAGAATACCCAGTTATAACTAAACTAGTTCCAACCTCACTTCCAGTAATAAGTTCTCCCATTGGTCCCATGATTGGCATTGTCGCACCTGCTAAACCTGATGTTGAAGGGATAAGGAATGACATTGGTATATAAAATAAGTAATTCAAAATAATAAATGCTACACTTCCTAATTCTTTAAGAGCATTTGAACCATAGTAAAGCAGTGTATCACTCATTGCTCCTGCACTCATTACAACTTTAATACCTCTAGATAATCCGACAATTAATCCAACTCCAAGCAAATCTCTACTTCCATCAACAAAAACTCCAATTGCATCTTTACCATCTAGCAAATTATGTTTCTTTGCATATAATGCAATTATAACAGAAGAAGTTAGAAATAACATTGTAATTTCTCCAAACCACCAAGTTCCAAGCTCAGATGATCCAGAAGTCCCTGTTAAAATCGTTCCTAAAAAAGGAATATTGGCAAGCGACGAATTAAGATTAGCAAATAAGTTAACTCCAAAATCAGTCCAAGGCATTACTGAAAGCACCATTACAATAAATGTAAGAGCAAACAATGTTAATACAACATTTTGCCCCTTCATTATTTTTAAGTTACTTGTATTATCAGTATGTAAAAAATGTTTTACATGTTCTTCGTGTAGATCAGCAACCTTTGATTTAGAAGGATCTTTTTTTACAGTTGAAGCGTATTTCATCGTATATAAAATTGCAAATGCTTCCACACAAACTAATAAAATAAAACGCAGAATCATTCCACTACCCATACTAATATCTGCAGCACCACTAGCAGCACCAATTGCAAATGGGTTTACAGTAGATCCTAAAACTCCACATCCAGCCCCAAGTAAAACAATCATAACTCCTGTTGCAACATCATAACCAGCAGCAAGAACAATAGGAATAATTAACGGATAAAACGCAATTGTCTCCTCTGCCATTCCAAATGATGTACCACCAAGACTAAAAATAATCATTAAAATTGGTATCAACAATTGTTCTCTACCTTTAAACTTCTCTAGTAAATTTGCAATCCCTGCATCTAAAGCACCAGTCTGCATTACAATTCCAATAAATCCCCCAATAACTAAAATAAACAGTGCTATATCTACTGCCTCATAATAACCATTTACAGGTGAATTTAAAACTTGCCATACACCTTGTCCATTTTTTTCAACTTTTTCATAAACTTGCGTAGTATTTTCAACTGATGCAACTTCATAATCTAAAACAGCACTTTTATCTTCAACATCTTCTTCTAAAATAGCAGCTTCTGTTGCATTAACTTCCTTTACAGTTGCATCTAAATACGACTTTTCATCAATACATACATCCGTCTCAGCAAGTGTTGTATACATATAATCTTCGTTATTACAAACTGAAGAATATTCTCCAGCAGGCACTATCCAAGTAAATATTGCTACAACAACAATAATTAAGAATAGTATCGTGTAACTTGATAACATTTTCTTTTTTTTCATTTTATCCCCCATATTTTAATTAAACTAATTTTTCAAAAGCTTTCATGTAAACCATCATCGCTTTTTTTATATCTTCTTCATAAACATGCTCATTCGCTTGGTGTTCTGTTTTTCTACTACTATCAAATACTGCACCAAATGCAACACAATTATCCATAGCACGGGCATACGTTGCTCCACCACTAGACATCGGTTTAGATTCAAAATCATTTGTAACTTCTTGATAAGCACTCATCAAATTAACAACTAAATCTGAATCAGTTGGAACATAGATCGAACGAAGCCAATCAAATTCTTCATATTCAAGATCATACTTACTAGCAACCTCTCTAAGTTTTTCTACTACTAACTCCTTATCTACAGTAACTGGGATCCTAATATCAATATTAAGTTCCTCTTTGTCTAAGTCAAAATTAAATTTACCCAGGTTAAACATTAATTTCCCAGAAAACTCATCAGCAAGTTCACCAAAAATACTTTTTGCATTTGCATCTTCGTTAAATGTCTCACACACAAATTTGATTGCATTACTGTTTGGATATATATCTTTCATTGCTATAAATGTTCTAACAATGGCGTTGATTCCAGTATCAGCTTTTTGAGCGTGAACAGCTTTTCCAAGTACTTCTAAATCTTTTGTATATTCAAACCCATACTTATCAAGATTACTTTTAAACTGTGCTTGTTTATCTAAAATATATTTAACTTTAGAAGGCACTGAATTGTAAGCATCTCCCCCATTAAAAACAATGTTTGAACTCTTCCCAATTATTTTACACTGTAATAGCCCTTTTTCAGCATATACAAGCGGAAACGTTGAATCTGGTGAAAATCCTGCTGTAGGCATAACTTCCTTTTCTTGATACGCAGCAATTCCTCTCCACAAAGTTTCTTCATCTGTTCCAAAAATAAATCGTACTTTTTTACTTAAAGTATAACCATCCTCTAACAATAACTTCAACGCATACATTGCAGCAAGAGTAGGACCCTTATCATCTTGCGTCCCACGACCATATAATTTATTATCTTTCCGTTTCAATTTAAAGGGTTCACTCTCCCAATCACTTAATGCTCCAGTTGGAACGACATCAAGATGTCCCAAAACTCCAAACATTTCACCTTCTCCAATCTCAGCATATCCATAATAACCATCTGGATCAATAAAAGTGGAAAATCCCATTTTTTTAGCAATTTCAATCATCTTTTCTAAAGCAACTTGTATGTGCTTACCAAATGGATAATCAGTTGAACTCTCATCAAGTACACTTGGAATAGCAACAAGCTGCTCTAAATCATTTACATACTGATCAAAAATTAAATCAATCTTCTTCATCATAACCCTCCAATCAAATAAAGAATAGTCTTTATTATTAAAATTATATTTATATAATAAATATAAAAGTATTATAACAAAATAAATTTATTTAATCAATCAATATAAACAAAAAACTATCTTACGATAGTCTTAGCTTTCTTTAACAAATGGAATGAATGCCATATGTCTACTTCTTTTAACAGCAGTAGCAACCATTCTTTGGTGCTTAGCACATGTACTTGTTACTCTTCTTGGTTTAATTTTACCACGATCAGTAATATACTTATTTAAACTATTTACATCTTTATAATCTAACGTATCTACTTTGTTTGCACAAAAATAGCAAACACGCTTACGTCTTGGACGTCCTCTTCCTTTAACGAATGCCATATTAACCCTCCTTTTAAAATGGTAAGTCATCATCAGAAATATCTATACTATTTCCAAAATCTGCAAAGGGATCCTTATTACTATCAAAACTAGCATCATTACTAGCTTTATTAAACTCTGATTTAGGTTGGGAAAATCCGTAATTATCAGAGTTACCTCTATTACTATTTTTTGAATCTAAGAATGTTACATTATCTCCAACAACTTCAGTTACATAAACTCGTTGTCCTTGATTATTCTCATAATTTCTTGTTTGAATTCTTCCGTCCACTGCAATCAAACTACCTTTTCCTAAATACTTACTAACGTTCTCTGCTGTTTTTCCCCAACATACAACATTTATAAAATCTGCTTCTCTTTCTCCAGACTGAGTAGAAAAATTGCGATTAACCGCAAGATTAAACGAACAAACTGCTTTTTGATTTTGAGTAAATCTAATCTCTGGGTCTTTTGTAAGACGCCCTATTAAAACAACTTTATTTAACATTTAATTCACTCCTTTATAAATTAATAATAATATGTCTTAAAATATTCTCATTAATTTTAGCTAAACGATCAAATTCTAAATTAGCTTCTTCTGCTGATTCAACTTCAAAAATAAAATAAGTTCCCTTATTAAAATCTTTGATTTCATAAGCAAGTGACTTAAGCCCAAGTTCATCGACTTTAACAATCTTTGCACCTTTACTTGTTAACACTCCCTTAAAATTCTCAACAGTAGATTTAACTTGTTCCGCATCTAAATTTGGCGAAACAATAAATGAAATTTCATACTTTTTCATATCTACACCTCCTTTTGGTCTAATCGGCCTATAATCCTAGGCAAGGATCTTTGCTTTATTATTATACCACTTTTAACTAATAATTCAACACTATATCAAACAAAATTAATTATTTTCACTATATTCTTCCCTAATCTTTTCCAAATTGTTACCAATATAAACTTTATCATTATCAATTATGAATGGTCGTTTAAGCAACATTCCATTTTCACATATTAACTTTAAAAGTTCATCCTCAGTTAACTTATTAAATAATTCTTTAATATTATTCTTTCTATAGTCTACACCACTTGTATTAAATAATTTTTTAATTGGCATATTCAATCTATTATATACATCTTTTAATAACTTAAAATCTATACTTTCCTTAGTTAAATCTGTATATTCATAACTAACATTTAATTCTTCAATCAAACTGATCATCTTTTTACAAGTACTTCATCTTGGATGACAAAATATTTTCATACTATCACTTCTCCCATATCATATTTAATAGTCTATCATATAAATAATATTTGTTCAATTTAAAAGCAAAATTATTAGACAAACAAACTAAGTAGTACTCCAGCAGCAACTGCACTGCCAATTACACCTGCAATATTAGGCCCCATAGCGTGCATAAGTAAAAAATTGCTCGGGTCTTCTTTTTGCCCCTCTTTTTGAACCACTCTAGCTGCCATTGGCACAGCACTTACTCCAGCAGCACCAATCATTGGATTTATAGTTTTTCCACTAAGACGATACATCAACTTTCCAAATAATACTCCTGAAGCAGTCCCTATCATAAAAGCAACTAAGCCTAGAATAATTATTCCAAGTGTCTGTGGATTTAAAAAATGTTCTGCTGTAGTCTTTGCTCCAACGCTTAAACCAAGTAAAATTGTAATAATATACAAAATTGAATCAGAAGCAGTCTTTACTAAGTGCGGAACAACTCCAGACTCTTTAATCAAGTTCCCAAACATCAACATTCCAACTAGAGGTGCACATGTTGGTACAAATAATATTACTACAATTGTAACAACAATTGGAAAAATAATTCTTTCAATTTTACTCACTTCTCTAAGCTGCTTCATTTTAACACTTCTTTCCTCTTTAGTAGTAAATAGCCTAATTATCGGAGGCTGAATAATTGGCACAAGTGCCATATAAGAATAAGCAGCAACTGCTATAGCACCAAGTAAGTCAGGAGCAAGCTTTGTCGTAAGGAATATAGCTGTGGGCCCATCCGCACCACCAATTATACCAATACTAGCTGCTTCATTACCTGTAAACCCCATTAAAATTGCAATTAATAATGCAGCAAAAATCCCAAACTGTGCAGCACCACCTAAAAGTAAACTTTTAGGATTAGAAATTAGTGGTCCAAAATCTGTAGCTGCACCAACACCAAGAAATATTAGTGGTGGATAAATTCCATATTTTAATCCATATGATAAATAGTAAATCAAACCTCCCACTTCACCATTTGACCCACTGCTAAGTAATCCAGTAAGTGGTAAGTTAACCAAAATCATTCCAAAACCAATTGGAATTAGTAAATACGGTTCGTACATTTTCGTAACTGCTAAATATATTAATATCCCTGCAATTAATAACATTACTACATTTCCTATTGTAATTCCATAAATACCACTTTGCTTTAAAAATTCTAAAATCTGATTTATAACTTCCAAAACACTCACCTACTCTATAATAACTAGTGGTTGATCACTATTCACTTCATCACCTACATTTACAAGTATCTTTTTTACAACACCGCTTTTACTAGTTTGAACTTCACTTTCCATTTTCATTGCTTCAATAATAATTATAACATCCCCCATTTTTACACTATCACCAACACTAACAGGAATTTTGAATATTTTCCCTTGTAATGGTGAATTTATGCTATTAACATTTTTATTAGTAAACTCCCCATTATTTTCAACTTCAATAGTTTTAGAAGAGTTTGTAACTTCCTCTAATTCAACTTCATACACCTTACCATTTACTTTTACTTTATAAATCTTCATTTTATTTCCCCCACTTCTCTAATATTTACAATTTTCAACTCATTACCACATTCATTACTAGCTTCTATTGTAGCAATAAGCCCAGCAACTACCATATTTTCATCATTAAGATCAAGTTTATTAACAGTTCTAAATGGTTGCTTAATTTCTTGCGCAGTAGACGAATTTTCCCCAATATACTTAAACATATTTAATATTGCAAGGATTAAAATTAAAATAATAAATACTATTGCCATTGCAACCACACAAACACGGATTCCTTCTATAAATGTAATATTTTCCATATTATCTCCTATATATGTAAAGTAATTTCAATTACTTCATCACGATTAGATTTAAAAAATTCTCTTGCAACCCTTGGAAACATTGTACATGTTAAAATATCTTCCTCTTTACTTACAATATCACTAAATTCCATTCTCATATCATCAAAAGTTTCACTAAGCAAATCTGCTGGTCTACATGTAATAACTTCACTATCTCCAATTAATAAAGTCTTAATTTCTTCATCAATTTTAAGCGGCGGTTTCCCATATTTACCGCTTACATAGTCTTTAATTTCATTTAGAACCATTTTATAGCGTTGTTTTGTAAGCACATTCATAACTGCCTGAGTCCCTACCATTTGTGACATTGGAGTAACTAGGGGTGGATACCCTAAATCTCTTCTGACACGCGGTATTTCCTCTAACACTTTATCATATTTATCCATCGCATTTTGTTTAGTCAATTGACTCATCAAATTAGATAACATACCTCCTGGAACTTGATACTTTAAAATTCTTGGATTTTGCATTAGTGCTTTTGGATTTAAACCTCCTGATTCTAAAAATCTGTCCTTGACAGGATTTAGTAACATAGTAGCACTTTCGACAAGTTTTATATCTAGTTTAGGATCATAATTAGTATTTTCAAGAACATAACAAAATGACTCCGTAGATGGCTGACTTGTTCCACCTGCAAAAGCCGATAAAGCAGTATCAATAATATCCACACCTGCCTCAATTGCTTTTAAATATAACATCTCACTAATTCCTGCAGTTGCATGTGTATGCAATTGAATTTGTAGCGTTGATTCATCCTTAAGTGCTTTAATTAACTTATAAGCATCATTTGGTAACATAACTCCTGCCATATCCTTAATACACAAACTATCAGCACCAATTTGTGACGCTTGCTTTGCTAAATTCACGTAATAATCAACAGTATGCACAGGACTAACTGTATAACTTAGCGCAATTTGACAATGTGCCCCATATTTTTTAATTGCCCTAACACTAGCCTCTAAATTACGAACATCATTTAATGCATCAAAAACTCTGATAATATCTATTCCATTATTAATTGACTTCTCAATAAATTTTTCAACTATTTCATCACTATAATGTCGATATCCAAGTAAATTCTGTCCTCTAAGTAACATTTGTAACTTCGTATTTTTTGCTCGTTTTTTTATCTCTCTAAGTCTTTCCCATGGATCTTCATTTAAAAATCTAATACAAGCATCCATAGTTGCACCACCCCACACCTCAAGTGAGTGATATCCTACTTTATCAAGGATATCAATAACACTTAAAATATCGTTAGTTTTTAATCTTGTTGCAATTAGTGACTGCTGTCCATCTCTTAATGCTGTTTCAGTTATTTTAATCATAAATCCTCCTTAATTAGTGTTTCCAAGTTTTATACGTTTAATAATTTCTGTAGAATTATCACTCTTAAGATACTCATACACGCACTTTGGCACATAATTTCTTACTTCTTCTAATTTATCTTGTTTTATTAACTTCCTTACCATTGTAGCACTGATTACATTTTCATTATAACAAATTCTATCTAACAAAATAACCTCAACATCATATTTAGGTAATTCAGATTGCAAAATACCATTATATATATTAGTAGTTTTAGAAAACGGCTCTGAACCAACATAACGGAAATTAATTCCGAGTGCCTTTACAATATATGTACCAAAAATATTTACATCTAAAGTTGGATAAGACTTATCAATATCATCTTGACTATTAATAAAGTAAGTTGGAAAAGTAGTAGCAGATATTATATAATCACTACCGTCATGAATAGTCAGATTATCAATCCCTACCACTGCTTCTTTAAGTAATTCTAACCTAACTTTGTATGGAAACTCTGATTTATCCTCCTTAACTAAAAATAAATGCGTATGATCACTATTTTTTACACATTCTTTAATTAAATATAAATGACCATTAGTAATCGGATTTAAATTCATCACTAGTGAACTTATTTTATCTCCTTTAACCATACTCTTACTAAGATTTTTACAATACTCATTTATCCCATCTCGCTTATTTTCTAAAAATAGCACCTGTGGTGTTTTAATAATTGTTGTAAAACCAAGTGTGTTAAAAATTGTTTCATAAATTGGTTTAGTATAAACAACCAAATCACTAATACCTTGTGTATTTGCATATATAATTGCTTTTGAAACAAGCGTAGCGGCAATACCCTCTCCTTGATATCTTACATCAATACATATTTGTTTTATACAATTACCATCTAGCGAAATTGCTCCAATTAAGATACCGTTATCAAATATACCATAACTAAAAGCACATTCTTCATAAACAAGTTTATTATCTTCAACTAATTTCTTATATTGTTCTAAATCTTTTTTTGATTCCATACGATACTCTCTATAATACATTATGCCTCCCTGTAAAATTGTTTCTTAACTTTTAATAATAATAATGTAATAGCTACCATATCAGCACTACCACCTGGAGATACACCTAAATTAATAAACTCATTGGTATATGCTTTAATAAGGTTTAATCCACTCTCACTTCTACTTCCACCTACATCTATAATATTCCTTGCTACAGTCTTTAAATACTTTAAAAATCCCAAGTCTTGACTATGAAGTATCACAGTGTCATCAAGAATAGACATATAATGAAGTAATAAATCCAAAACTAACTTGTCATTTGTACCTTCATAACATTCAAATAACCTTACTGCGTTAAAAACCTTATCTAACCCATTAAGCACCTCTCCTCTTACACCTAATATACTATATTTAACATAGGATTTAACTCCAAAAGTATTTTTAATTTTTTTAGTTGTAAAATCTTTCATAATATCTTTTGCTAAAAATTTTATATTTTTTTCTATTGTAGTAAATTGTTTATTATTATATAAACAATCAATAATGCTTGGCATTACAAAACCAAGTAAAAAAATCAGTCCTTTATGAGTATTAACACCATTTGTAGCATTAAACATACTATTCTCTATATCAATTCCAATTGTTCTTAAAGTTTCAAAGCTATTTTCATTTAAATCAAACCCAACATTAGCATATGCAAATATATTTTGACTAATACTTTCGATGCTCTTAATAAATAGGTTATAATCCATATCCAAATGTTTACCACATGAATTTTTAGTAACGAGTCCAAATTTTAAATCTACACTAACCTCCTCTGTCATTGCCTCTTTTGCATAACTTACAAGTTCATTAACAAGTTGAACTTTAACATCTCTTTCCATTTTACTTAAAACTTCTTCTGCACTATGTTTTGACATTCTCATACATTCAATGGTTTTACCACCGCAAATAATACATTTTCTTGATTTTATTCCAAGGCTCCCTCTACTTATAGAATGTTCCAAATTAGTATACAAATCTAAATCAATGTATCGTCCAAATGCTTGTTCTTCTAACATAATAAGTTCATTCTTAATTATCAACTCTTCTCTATCATTAATTTGCACTAAATAGTAGTTCCCATCTGCACTAGCATAATAGTTAGACTTATACACATTAAAATTTTGGTAAACCAAATTCAAAAAATATTTCTTAACACATTCCAAATAAGAAAAGTTCTTATCGTTTCCACATACATTACATTTAATTATAATTATAAATTTCTCCGATTCTTTCATGAATTTTCTTATCAAATAAATTCTCTTTTCTCGTTCCTCTAAAATATTCTCTCGTAAACCCATCAATTACCTCAATTCTTTTCTAAATATTTATCTAGTACTATAATTTTAATTAATGTTTACATATATATATTATAACATAAATCTATGTAAACATTATATTATACTAATGTAAGATGACAAAATAAAAAGTTTATCAAATATTCGATAAACTTTTATAATTATTATTTATTTTTTTTAGTATATATAACTCTTAAACCTAAAGTACTAATCCCTATAGCTAACATAGACAATAAGGTTATTGTATTAAAACCTGTTTTTGATAGTTCTTCAGACTTATCTTCAATTAATGTAGCATTTTTTCATAAACTGCTGTAACAACTAAGTCTTCTGTAACATTTGTAAACTCTTTATCCCAACCAACAAACTTATCTCCTTCACGAACCGGATCACTAAAAGTTTGTGCAGATGAATCTTTTTCTATTTCTTGAGTTTCAATTAAAGTTCCATCCCAATCATTGAATGTAAGTGTAAACTTCTCGATCTTTTTTCAAATATTGGTGTAATTCCAGTAATATTATCTACTAAAAACACTCCTGAACCTTCACCATTTACTGGTATTGGTAACGTTTCCTATGACGCTGCGTTATCTTCTGTATCAAATCCACTTGTATTCCAACCAACAAATTCATACCCTTCTTTATAGACATTATTACTTTCGTCATTAATTAGCGCTAAGAATTCTTCTTTTGTCATTAGAGATTTAGCAACGACATATTCTAACCCACTATCAAATACAAGGCCATCTTCAAACTGTATCCCTAACACATCATAGTTAGCAAAAATATTACCTATAAATTCATAGTAATCAGTACTTCCTTGTTTTCCTTTAGTAATTCAACTGATGATTCATGCTTTCTGTCAGCACTCCAAAATTTTTACCCCCTCCTCAAATTCATAGAAATTGTAGGAGGTATTAGAAAAAGTATTATCCCATATCGTTCCAACTATTGAACTAGGAACAGTAAGCATATTCTCAAATTTAGTTGATGAGTTATCTAATTTTGAGCACTTATAAAATGGATATTCACCTAATATATACAACCCCTCAAAAAGTAGTATTGTTTCTAAATTTGTATTATATTCAAATGCATAGTCACTAATTAATTTAAGACTTTTTGGAAGTTCAATTTCTTTGAATGCACTATTATCAATGGCAACAACTTCCTGACCTGCAACCATTGATGGAATATTTAAAACTCCACCATTCTCCAAAAGTTTTTCTTTACCACTTGCTGAAAATCCTTTTAGTACAGTTCCATGTGGTAGAGTAAAATTTTCAATAGTTTCTGCACTAAGCCCTTTTAAATAGTAGTCTAATATCTCACCCCAACCATTTATTAGCAATTGAAGTTCTGTTTGTTCATAAATAAAATCTTCATCAGTATAAGTTATTTCGCTCTTAACTTTTGGTACTTGAAAATAATTTACAGCTTGCTCACCTTTAGTTTCATCTGCAAAAACAGTTCCATTTACATTAAATACACTTCCGCCAATAAATATGCACAAAAATGATATTAATATTTAGAGATGTGAATATTTTTATCAATTAATTAATAATATATTTTTAAAAAAAGCATTAATCAAATAATGCTTTTTCTATGTATAATGTATTTTTTAGTAATCTCCTTGGAACAACATTGCTTCAGCCACTTTAACAAAACCTGCTACGTTAGCTCCTGCAATTAAATCATATCCAAATCCATATTTTGCACTTGCATCAACGCAACTTCTATAAATATTCTTCATAATAGCTTGCAGTTTAGCATCTACTTCTTCAGCTGTCCATGCAATTCTCATTGAATTTTGGCTCATTTCAAGTGCACTTGTAGCAACTCCACCAGCATTTGCTGCCTTAGCTGGACCAATAACAACTTTATTTTCAACTAAAATCTCAACAGCCTCTGGAGTAGTTGGCATATTGGAAGCTTCAACTAAATATTTGCATCCATTAGCAACAATCTTCTTAGCATCTTCTGCGTGAATCTCATTTTGAGTTGCACAAGGAATAATAATGTCAGCTTTAACACCCCAAGGCTTTTCTCCTGCAAAGAATTCAACTCCAAATTTATCAGCATAATCAGATACTTTATCTCTCCCCGAAGCTCTCATTTCAAGTAAGTATGCAATTTTCTCATCAGTAACAACCCCATCTGGATCATAAACATATCCATCTGGGCCAGATATCGTAATAACTTTACCACCTAAATCACGAACTTTTGTACAAGTACCCCATGATACATTCCCAAAACCACTGATAGCAACTGTCTTACCTTTAAACTCTTCATTATCATGTTTTAGCATTTCGTGAGCATAGTATGTAGCACCAAATCCAGTTGCTTCTGGTCTAATTAAACTTCCACCCATTGGAAGAGGTTTACCAGTTAGAACACCATTCTCAAAGGCACCTTTAATTCGCTTGTATTGACCATATAAGAATCCGATTTCCCTACCACCAACACCAATATCACCTGCAGGAACATCAATGTCTGGACCAATATGTTTTGATAATTCAATCATAAAACTTTGGCAAAATCTCTTAACTTCACTTTCACTTTTACCACGCGGATCAAAATCAGAACCACCTTTTCCACCACCAATTGGTAAACCAGTTAATGAGTTTTTAAAAATTTGTTCAAAACCTAAAAACTTAATCATTCCTAGGTACACACTTTCATGGAAACGTAATCCACCTTTGTATGGTCCAATTGCACCATTAAATTGTACTCGCATACCACGATTAACATGAATAACTCCATTATCATCAACCCAAGGAACTTTAAACATAATTGAACGCTCAGGTTCTACTATTCTTTCTAAAATGTTTCCTTCTACAAACTTAGGATTTTGCTCTAAAACAGGTTGAAGTGAATCAAAAACTTCTTTCACACTCTGTAAAAACTCAGGCTCCCCCTGATTTTTTTTCTCTGTTCTTTCCCAAACTTCTTGAATATACTGTTTAACATCTTTAGCCATAATAGCCTCCTTTTATTTTAGATATTTTACACATTTATTATAACAATTTAAAAACGTAAATACAAGCAAATTTTTAAAATTGTTATCCCAAATACCAATCCAGTATTTGTTACAAAATATACAAATTATGGCTTATTTTTAATATTAAATATTTAGGATCCAAGTAACAAATTTATTATTAATCAGCAAGATATATAAAAAAGACATTTTATAAAATATCGTTTTCAATAATACTAACTATTTCTTTAAATTTATCTACCGTTTTTACATCAAATCTGCTCTTTATTGGCGAATATATGTCCATTACTCATACCAACTTTCCATCCTTATATAAAGTAGTAACTAGTTCTGAATTTGATGCAAGATCACAAACTATATGATCACAAAAATCATGGACATCATTAACAACCATCAGTTTGTCATTTGAATAAGTACTACCACATATTCCACTATTAACATCGATAACACTTGTAGCCTTCTTATCATTGAATGTTCCAAGAACTAAAGCATTATAATCAGTATTAAAAAAGTAAACCCCACCAGTTTAAATCATCCAAATCTTCCATACAAATACTACTAATATTTCCTAGTTTACTTATAATATTTCCATTTTCTATATATTCTTTTATTATATCAATCATAATTTCTCCCATACATATCAATAGCATTCTCTATATTTCCATTAAAAATATCTTCAATAATCAACTCTACATTACTTTCTCTTGTAAATCTAATATAATAATTCATTTTAAAATCAAGCAGTTTCTTATTATATATTGGGGAACTAGAAAGTAATTTTATTTTATCAAATTCTCCCTTTTGTAAAAGATACTTCTTATTATCAATTATAACTTCATATTTATTATTAACACATAAATTGCAACCATTACAACTATGAACCTTATCTTTATTAATTGGACAATATTTCATTTGCATTACATCAACGCTCCCATATAAAAATCCGACTGCATATTTCAAATTAAAATCATTTAAACTAGAATAGTTAATTTCAATTGACAAAATAGTCCTGCTTGAATATTTTAAATACATTTGTTGGTTAATATAATTTGTTGTATTTAGTGTGTAATTTGTAATAATTGGCTTATCAAAATCTTTAAGCAATTCAAGCATCCCAACTTCACCAACAACAACTCCATCATACATATGATAGTCATATTTTGTAATATCTATGTCATTTAAAACACTTGAAAACATTCTAAAAACTTTTTTAAACAATTGCTTTGCTTTTTTTAATAATTTGTCATCACTAATAACAACAATAAAATCTCTTTTAGTTTTTGATAGTGACTTTAACTGCTCTTCATTACTGATTTCAACATATAACTCAGGACTTGTACAAAACTCATTTTTCAATAATCTTTTGTAATCTACATCACTATGATTAACCTTTAAAATATCAGCCGTAATACTTTCATAAATTGATCTCCTAAGTTTATTAATACTCCCAATTCTAATAAAACCTGACACATAATCAATTGTAATCTTAAAGTCAAATGGGTAATCATTTGTTTTATTAAATTGCTTAATTATTGTTTCTTTGTCTACTGGATGAAGTTTAGCTTCCTCATAAATATCATTTGAATAATACGTTTTATTCCCGCATTTAACCTTAACTTTTTTACCAACTTCTAACTTAATGCTAATTGAGTATTTGGGCTTTACATAGTAGGAATACACTCCATTTTTCAATTGTGACTTCACATCGTAACTATTAACTACATATACACTAGTATTAGTTAAATTCTTAAGTTTACATTTAATTTTAAAAGTATCACAATTAACTTTTTCTATCGAATCTACACTCTGCCCTGTTTCAAAACTATCACCTATAAATCTTATTTTATCTTGATGAACAATTTTAGATACTGCTTTAATGTAGACAAAACTACTATCTTGTTTAATAACTTTTCCAACATAGTATCCATTATTATTAATTCTTAAATCATTATGAATACATTTATCAGAATTTAAAAAACCTTGCGTAAACTCTCGATTATACACCTTATTTAAAGTTTTTAAATCACATAACTTGTTATCAACGACACTACGATAAATATTTGTAACTAATCCAACATACTCTAATTGTTTAAGCCTACCTTCAATCTTAATGGAAGTAACGCCAATATTTTTTAATTTATGAACTAGTTCACTTGCATTTAAATCTTTTAAGGATAGCATGTATGGATTTGTCTTAAGTTCACTACCATTTTTAAAAATTGTTGATGGCATTCTGCAAAACTGAGCACATTTACCACGATTACCAGATAAATTTTTATCAATTGCTGAAATAAAGCATTGACCTGAATAACTAGTACATAATGCTCCATGGACAAACACTTCTGTTTCAATCCCTAAATTAGTAAAATATTCTAAATCTTTAAAACTTAATTCTCTTGGCAGTATAATTCTTGATGCACCTTGCCCTTTAACAAAATTGGCTGCGTGACTATTTCCAATATTCATCTGTGTAGAACAATGCACATCTAAATCATCAAACATCGCCCTAACAACACTTATTAAAGCGACATCTTGTAAAATGACAGCATCAACACCAATAGAATGAAGAAAATTTATCTCATTAAAAAATAATGATAACTCATTATTCTTTATAATTGTATTTAAAACCACATATGATTTAACATAATGCAATTTAGCATACCTAACAATTTTTGAAACCTCACTATGATCGTTTTTTGCCTTATCTCTTGCTCCAAAAATTTTAGAACTAAAGTATATTGCATTAGTTCCTGACAAGATTGCAATCTCTGCACCTTTTAAATTTTTAACAGGACTTAATACCTCCACAAAAACCTCCTCATATCGTTTTTAAAAAGCTGTATAATAAACAGCAAAGCCAGCACCTACTAGTTTAACAGTAGGAACTAAAGCAATAATAACATTTTCTAAAACTCTTGACTTTCTAATTTTACCATTTTCTTTTCTCATGATGTTTCTCCTCTTATAATCATATATTTTTAAAAACCTTAAATATTATAACCTAAGAAGAGTGCAAATGCAATAGATTTACATTAAATATTTCATTTATTTTTTAATACTAAAATCGATTGAAATCCGTAGGTATTTTAGCATTGATATTTATTCTTTTATTTGTTATAGGATGCACAAAATCAAGGCGGTAAGAATGTAGTGCTAAGCGTTTAATTTTCCTAGATTTTTCTCCATATTTCATGTCACCAAGAATAGGGAAACCTAATTCTTTCATATGAACTCTTATTTGATTTTTACGACCAGTCTCAATCACCAAGTCTAATATACTATACCCTTTACCTTTTTTAACTACTTTATAGTTTGTTATCGCCTTTTTGCCTTCGTAACTGGAATAAACGTACCCATCTTTACTCTCAGTCAAATTTGAAATAATCTTTCCACTCTTTTTTAATTCCCCATCAACAATTCCATAATAAGCACGAACCTTAACTATTTCATTCCAATTATTTTGCATCTGTTTTTTTACATTCTCATCTTTAGCTACTAAAAGCACACCTGATGTTGCTTTATCTAAACGATGTAGCGGATAAATGGTAGTAAATGAATTTGACTTATCTACGTACTTCATAATCATTGAAATCGCTGTATACTCACCTCTAGTATTTCTAACACTTAAAACATTAGCAGGCTTATTTATAGCAATAAAATATTCATCTTCATACAAAATATCCAACTCATCATCACATCTAAACTTACTTATTTCAATCACGTCACCCTTTTCTAAAAGATGATTAAACTGACTAATAGCAACACCATTTACTCTAACTTGCTTGTATTTTAAAAGTGATTTGATATTATTTCTTGAATAGCTACTCATTTCCTTAATCATATATTCCATCAATCTAGAATTATATTTAACTTCCATACTTTCACCCACATTTCTTAATTAATTATAGCAAAAAATCTATAAAATATCAAAAAGGAAACTTCAATTTAGAAATTTCCAAAATACATTACTTTTTATTAGTTAAATTCTTATAGTTTAAATATGATTGTAAATTTTTATTTACACTTGAAGATAATTTTGACTGACTAACTGCAAAAATAAAGGTTAGAAAATAAATAATAATCGGCACTCCTAAACTAATAAACTTAATATTACTAAACTTACTTATTGCATTATTACTATTGTCTTTATAAACTTTACCATATTTTTCGTACGAAACTGGGAAAACTATCTCATTATACTCATTCTCACCAACAACATACATATTAATTGTTATACTAGTAACATCATTATAATACATTGTCACACTGTATTCATTTTTAGTCATTTCTTTATAGTCTATCTTTGAAACTGCATATTCTTCAAAGGTATTCTCATTCCATATTTTTACATTTGATTTATCTAAAATTAACTCATCGGTAATATTATCTTTGTCTGTAATATAAAAATCATTTGCATCAAGTAAAATGTTCTCGTAGCGTTTAGTATTTTCACTAGTTACAGTAGTTTTCATAACAGTATCTAAGGTAATACCATTTTTATCTTCGTAGGAAATGTCAACATTATAAGTTCCCGAATCTTTTGGTATCGTAGCAGGTGTATATAATATAAGAAAAACAATCGGTAATAGTTTAAACATCTTGATCACTCCTCTTAAAACTCTATCTTCACAACAAACTTATTATCACTATCATTAGTCGTAACTTTTAACTCTAATTCTTTAGCAATTTCTAAAACTCTAGTTAAACCATATCCATTTCCTTCAACACAGTCAGTTGCAATATCATTGGTAATTTGTAAACAATCTTTCCCAAGCTCAACAACAATTTCACTTCCAAATTGACTATATTTAATTGAATTATATACAATATTTGATAACAAATGGTTGAACTTTAATATATTTGTATCAATATTTTTTTCACTTCCAAGATACTTAATTTGATTTTTATTATTAATAACATCAATTTCATGTAAAGTATAAATATCTTCAACGGTTGCTAAAACATCAACACGCTCTTTCTTTTCATAAATATCATAAATATTACCTATAACTAATTTCAGTGTGTCAACAATATAATCATGAGCCTTATTACTTGATGCTTCAATTTGACTAGCAAGTTGCACTTGACTATCGTCTAAATTCGATGCTTCACTTAAAATATAACTAGAAGTTCTGATCGCAGCAAGAGGACTCTTAATATCATGTAAAACAGTCTTTAAATGCTCGTTTTGCTCTTTAACATAATTTCGATTAGAAGCATATTTGTTTTCGAGAATACTGTAATCTTTCTTACTACTTCTTAATGAAAAATTCATATCATTATAGATCCTAACTAAAGTCTTTGCAATATCATCTAAATTCTCATCATTGAAAGTTCTTTTATTATCTTTAATATTTAAAATCAATTCACTCAGTTGTAAAAGTGGTTTAGAAACGATTTTAAAGAACCTTGAGAAAATTATAGTTTGCATCAATTGCATTAAAATTATAAC
>JBKEDG010000028.1:0-9261 GCA_047975285.1 Bacilli bacterium
ATGTTGAAACAGAACGAATTTATAGACCAACATACTGGGCACATTTTGGATTGATGGATCAAGTTGGTGCAGACTTTAGAGCTTGTGCAGAGCTAGGTCCTTTATATGAATAAGCACTTAGCAATTGATTTAGGTGCGTCTAGTTACCGAATAGTATTATCTGATGGAGAAGAACTAAAGGAAGTGTATCGTAATACAGATAATGTAGTATTAGATAAAGGACTTAAATCTTGGGATTTTTAAGCTGTTTACAATGCAATTATTAAAAGGGTGTATTAACTTAATATTAAAGGTGAAATTGTTAATACATTGGCAGTTAATTGTTGGGGCTGTGATTTTTGTTTTTTAACGCAAGCCACTGAGTTTGATAAGGATGGTTATTTAACTACAAAAGTATATGGAAATAGTTACTTGAACATAAGTGAAAATATTAACGAGTCAATTATAAGTGCAAGAGAACTCTATGAACTTACTGCTATTCAAAGTAATAATTTTAATACTATTAACAGGTATGAGCAAATTAACTCTCCAATTACATTTATTGCAAGCTATATTAATTACTTATTAACTAATCATTTAGAAGCTGATTACACAATTGCATCAACAACCCAGTTTTTTGATAAAACAAATGATGAGTATAACGATGATGTACTAAAGAAAGTGGGAATAAAAAAAGCCTATTTACCCCCTTTATGCGTAGCTGGAAAAACGATTAAACCAATAATACATAATAATTTATCTGATGTGAATGTAATTTTTGGGGCAGGGCATGATACAGCATATGCTTTAAACCACGGTGATAATAATACGCTAATACTGAACATTGGAAGTTGGATAATATTAGGTACAAATCTTGATAGTGTTGACAATTTTAATCCAAACTACTCCTATGAACGGGGGATAAAATCAAAATACAAAGTTGTAGATACTCAAGTTGGAATGAATATTTTCAATCAAATTTTAAAGTTTTATAGTCCATTAGTAAACTTTGAACAAATGTATGAAGAGTTAAAACAAGTGGATAAGTTATTTGAAGTTGATATAGAAGTTTTAAAAGTAAACGAGTCAGTAACTACATTTTGTAAAAGTGATGACTGGAAAGTTAATATTGCTAGTTACTTAGATAGCTTAGCGAAATATACATGTGAAAATATGAAGGTATTTATAGAGGATATTAATCCTAAAATTAGCAAACTTTTAATAGTAGGTGGTGGATCACAAAATAAATACTTTATCGAGCGAATGAAATATTATAATTGTGAAGACATAAAAATAGAATTTGGTCCAAAGGAAGCAACTGTAGTCGGTAATATCAAATTTCAAGAGGAGGTAAGTTGTGGAAGTCTTAAAAAATAGAGAAATAGAAAGTTTCATTAATATGTGCGATGATGCATGGAAACTTGGATGGCATGAATCAAATGGAGGAAATGCATCACATCGCCTAACAGCTGAAACTGTAGAGAATATAAAAGAGAATTTTAAACAAATTAGATCATATGAACTAGGAGTAGAAGTCCCTAATATAGCTAACGAATACTTCTTAATTACAGGAAGTGGTTGCCAGTTTAGAAATATGAGAAGATACCCTGAAGAAGTATTTGGAATAATCCAAATAAATAGTGACGGAACAGGTTATGATTTAGTGTGGGGCTTAACAGCCGGAGCCAATCCAACGATGGAAACAAGTACGCACTTACTAACCCATAATGTAGGTAAACTACGAGGAAATAGAAGTTTGCTTCATTCTCATCCAATAGCAATTAATAGTCTTACATTTTTACTAGAACCCGAAAGTAGTGTATATACTAAAATTCTTTGGGCAATGATAACAGAATGTTCTGTTGTTTTCCCAGAAGGAGTTGAAATTATTGACTGGATGGTTTGCGGTAGTGATGAAATTGGAATTGAGAGTAGTAAGAAAATGGAAGCATGCAATGTAGTAATCTGGCCGCATCATGGAATATTCGCGACAGCTGAGTCTTGTGATCACGCAATCGGCCTTATTCATACAATTGAAAAAGCAGCTACCATGTATTTAAATGTAATTAGCGCAGGTAAAATGAAAAATAGTATTGGACTTGATGAGGTAACAGCTTTATCAGAGGCATTTGGTTTTGACTTTGATAAAAGTATATATGAATAGAGGAAAAATGATAAAACTAGGATATTTAAAATTAAAAAACCCGTTTGAATTGGATGATCAAAACTTAAAATCGCTTTCGCATATTAATTTATCTTTTGCAAAAGTTGTTGATCAAAAGGGAACTGTTGAGTTTGATCCATATGATGAACAGAAATTAGTTGCACTAAGAACTCAAAACCCGAATATAAAAATTTCGCTTGCAATTGGAGGATGGGGTGCAGGGAATTTTAGTGAAGCCGCAAGTACTTTAGATAATCGTGAAAACTTTACTAAAACAACATTGGCAATAGTTGAAAAGTATAACTTAGATGGAGTTGATCTTGACTGGGAATACCCATGCTTTAGCGATAGCGGAATTAGTTCCTCACCAGATGATAAAGTCAATTTTACAAAACTTATGAGTGAAATAAGAAATGGTCTTAACAACTTAGAAACTGAGAATGAAAAGAAATATATTTTAACATTTGCAGCAGGAGCAAATGAAAAACTTGTAGATTGTGTTGAGCTTGAAAAACTAAATGAAATTACTGACTTTATGAATTTGATGACATATGATATGGGTGGAAGTTTTGGAATTGCTGGTCATCATGCAAGTTTATACCCTTCTGAATTAACTGAAAAAAAAGGTGGAGCACATTTTGTAGACCTTTATGTGCAAGCAGGATATCCAATCCAAAAAATAGTATATGGAGCTGCTTTTTACGGACGTGGTGGAACTGGTGTAGACAGAATTGGAAGTCAAATTACTGGAGAAGAAGGGCTATACTTTGATTATCATGATATTAAAAAAATGGAACAAGATGAAGCAGTAAGTTGTTTTTATGATGATATAGCTAAAGGGGCGTATTGTATGTGTGATGGCACTTTCATTACATATGATAATGCGGATTCAATAAAGGCTAAACTTGAATATGTCAAAGAACATAAATTAGCAGGTATTATGTTTTGGGAGCACGCAACAGATAATACAGGTGAGTTATTAGAAATAATTATTAACTATTCAGAGTAGTAATAGTAATATTCGGTGCTATCCAGAAGTATGTGGATTAGTTCTTATTGTTTAAAACACTAGGAGGCTTTCATTACACCAAATCTATGTTTAAACAATATGTAATTACTTAAAAATTAGAGAGAAGAAATGAAATTTTTAAAGAAAAATATTATCTTAATATTTATTTTATTAGTTTTACTAGTTTTTATATTAGTTGCAAATTATAATGATTATCACCGAACACAACTAACAGGTGATTCAGATACAAGTGAAGTGACTGGCAGTGGTGAAAGTGTTCATTTGTTTCAACTTAAATAATTAAAGATTAAAATGTAAAGGCTAAGATTACTGGAATTACAACTAAAAATTGGACAATATTAAGGTGCCCATGTAAGTAATGTCGAAAATCATGTGTTAGAAGTAAAAATTTAAATGGTTAAAACGAATAAGGTTTTACCTCATTTGGTAGCTTCCAATATTCTGTAGATTAGCCTCTTATTGTATAAAACGATTATCCTCAATCCACAAGCAGTAGACGCTAATCTAGATTAGGAGTTATTAATTGATTATAGATACTATGTAGAAGAGGAATTTAAACAAAACTAAAGTGCAGAAGTAATTATAAGTTATAAAAAGAAATTTCTCAAACCTGCAGTAACTAGGTAGAAAAGAAATTTCTTTTCTCGTTTTATAAAAAGTGTATAAAACTTTAAACTAAGTAACGAGAGGTACCTAAGCTTCGTGTCTATTTGATCATGATATACTTTTCAATTGCATAAAATATTTTTCCTAGGCATGAGTTTATAGTCAACGTGATTAATTTATTTACATAACCTCAAATTTGTGGTAGCATATTTCTAAACATTTACAGGAGGAAGTATGAAACGAATATTTTATTGTATTTTTACAGCACTTTTGGTTTTATTAGGGTGTAGTAGTAATGAAATTGTTACAGTTAATTGGACTACAATTGGTGAAGAACCTACAGATTTACAATTGGTCCAAGACGAGATGAATAAAATTTTAGTAGCGGATTATGGTGTGGAAATAGATTTTACATATATTGATTTTGCAGATTATACTGAGCAAATGGGCTTACAATTAGCTTCAGGATCGCCTCTAGATATTGTCTTTGCACCTTCATGGAGCATTGATTATCCAACAAGTGTTAATGACGGACTATACATGTCACTTGATGAGTATTTAACAGATGAATTTAAGTCAACAATAGATCAATCATTTTGGGACGGTGTTACAATAGATGGAAGCATTTATGCAGTGCCAACTGATAAAGAGTTGGGACCTGCAGTATTTGGCTTATTCGACCAAGAAAAAATAGAAGAGCAAAACTATGATACAACAAAGGTGGATTCTCTAGAAAGCGCTTTGGATATATCAGCGCAATATTATAAAGATACAGGGGAAAAAGGGTTTAATATTGATAAAAGTTGGGCAACTGATTATCCAATAAATAACTTTGACTGTGTACCAGCATTGGACTATCAAGTATGTTTGGATATTGATAATCCAGAAGCGGGATATAAATGGGCTTTTGATTTTGAGTCGTATCAAAAGGAAGCATCACTTGTTAATAGTTATATAAATGATGGTGTTGTCGCAACTAATCCAGGAGACTATTATGACTGGAAAACAGAGGCTGCCTTTTTACATACCGCAACAGGTTTACCAACTAGTGAAGCTGGTTGGGAATTGGCGAATAGCCGTACCTATGATGTAAAACAATTAAACACACCGGTGATTACCACTGATACTGTTCAAGGAAGTTTAAATGTAATTAGTGCTTCTTCTGAACACCCCGAAGAAGCAATGAAGGTGTTAGAAGCATTTAATACTGATGAACGTTTAAGAAATTTAAATGCCTTTGGAATTGAGGGAATACATTACAACTTAAATGAAGGCGGGAAAGTAGTATATACGGATGAGTCAGCAAACTATATGCCAAGCATCTATGCGCAAGGAGATTATGATAGTATGTATTTATTAGCAGATGAACCAGATGATACACGACAAGTATTAAAAGATTTTAATAGTTCTGCAATTGTCTCTCCGGCATTAGGGTTCTCTCCAGATTTATCAAAGTACCAGGCTCAGGTAGCAAATATTTTAAACATTAACAATAAATATAGTGCAACAATAATGGATTTTATGTATACTGGAAGTTTAGAGGAAGCATTGAAACCAGTTAAAGAAGAGTATTTAAAAGTAGAAGCTGACAAAGTAATTGAAGAGATTAATAAGCAATACGATGAATGGAAAAGTCAACAGTAATTTAAAGTAAAATTTTGATTGTTCATTACATTTTAAATAATTTTGCTCTATTTCATTTTGATGTAATGTAGTAAAGAAGAAAGGTGATATGAATTATGAGGTGTATATGAAAATGCGTGTTTTTGATATTCCATAAGTTATGATAAACTCGAGTATTAAACATAGGTTGTAGGTAGAGTAACTATAAAATCAATTAAACATTATTTATCAAAAATAAATTATTGAAGAAACGGAGGAAGGTATGAGTAATGAAAAAATAAAGCACCTGTTGAGGAAGATGACAATTCGTGAGAAAGTAGGTCAATTAAATCAACATTTGTATGGTTGGGAATGCTATGAAAAAGTTGATGATGAAGTTTATCTAAGTGAGAAGTTTAAGAAGCATATAGAATATTTCGGAAGTGTTGGTGCTATATACGGGTTGTTGCGTGCAGACCCATGGTCAGAAGTAAACTACCAAAACGGTTTAACATTAGAACAATCTAAGCAGTTAATTCAAATGATCAATCAATTTATAGTTGAAAAAGGAAGACATAATATCTTACCATTTATAGTTGAAGAAATGCCTCATGGACACCAAGGGTTAAACGCAATTTGCTATCCAGTCAATTTAAGTATGGCAGCAACGTTCAATCTGGAATTATTTGGCAAACAGGTAGTTGAAACAAGTAAATATTCTGAGTCTATGGGAATTAACATAGGTTTATATTCAGGTTTAGATATTGCCAAAAACTCTAAATGGGGTAGAACGGAAGAGACTTTCGGTGCTGATCCTTGTTTAGCTAGTAGTTTTACAGGCGTAACAGCACAAAAAGGGATTGAAGATCATTTTCGAAGCTGTTTAAAGACATTTATTGCTCCTGGTGAACCATACCTTGGTTTAAATAGTGGGGCAGTGTGTATTGGAGATCGCGAATTAAACGAAATTCATATGCCTACCGCAAAAGTTGCTGTTGAAAATAACATAAGAATGATGATGGCGGCCTACAATGAAATAGATGGTATCCCATGTCATGCAAACAAACAGTTACTAACAAATAAACTTCGTGATGAATGGGGATACCAAGGTGTTATCATGGCTGATGGATTGGCACTTAACAGATTAGCTTCAAAAAATGTTTCAATTGAGCAAGCAGGGCTTTATGCACTTGATGCAGGTGTTGATTTAAGTTTATGGGATACTGTATACTTACAACTTGAACAAGCGATAAACTCTGGAGTAGTTACTGAGGAGTTGCTAGATAGAAGTGTTTTACGAATTTTGAATCTAAAAGAAGAGATGAATCTGTTAAATGGAACTTATGAAATGGCTAGTGATATTAAATTACAAACAGATGAGTTAAACTACCAATTAGCATGTGAATCGGTAATTTTACAAAAGAATAAAAATTCATATTTACCATTTAACAAAGAAAAAAAGACTTTAGTAATTGGTGAGTTATTTGATGATATTTACACATTTCTTGGGGATTATACATCATTTCAAGTCACAGATAAATATCCTAATCTAAAACAAACACTAAATGCGAAGTTTAAAGAAATTAAATTTGTGACAAATGATCAATTTATGCATAATAATAACATTGCTGATGAGTATGAACAAATTATTGTTGTTGGAGGTGGAACAAGCACAAGAGAATTTGGTGCAAAATTTGCTGATAATGGGGCTCTGCTATCAAATACAAAACATACTGATAGCGGAGAAAATGTTGATGTTGAGAGTATAGGGCTTCCGAAACCACAGCAAGAGATAGTTGATTGTTTACATTCTCAAGAAAAAGCATATGCATTTTTATTAATCGGTGGACGTCCATATGCACTTGGAGAGATTTTTGAAGGGGCTAATGCTATTCTTACCGCATATTACAATGGTCAACAAGGTCCACAGGCAATTAGTGATATTATTTGTGGAAGGGTGAACCCAAGTGGTAAAAATCCAATGTCGATCCCAAAGTATGCAGGATATAATCAATATGAATATAATTCGAAACAAGATATGAGAATTGAAGATTTTGTTAATAAACAAAACAAAGTATTTGAATTTGGTCACGGACTCTCATATAGTCAAATCGAATATGACAATTTACAAGTAAGCAGTGTAGATGGTGATATTAAAATAGTTGTAAAAATTCATAATAGATCAGAGCGAGAATGTTTGGAAACAGTTCAGTTGTATGTGAAAAAAGAAAACACAATAATAACTAAAAGAAGAAGAGAATTAATTAAATTTACTAAAGTTGCGATTAATTCTAATAGTAGTTACGAACACCAGTTTTCAGTCAATAAAAATGATTTATTAGTTTATGGTTTAGATCAAAAATTTTTCTTTGAAGGTGGTAACTTCGAATTTATTATAGGTACCGGCTTAAAAACTTATAGTTCGATTGAATTAGAAATTAATTAAGTTAACGTTGGTACTGTCCAAAATCATGTGCAAGAAGTTAAATTCAAATTAATGATTTAAAACGAACAAGGTTTTAGATCATTTTCAATATACTATATTATGAAACAATTATTTCAAAACTGGAACAAATAGTTAAAGTTGGATTGATACTATATAAGTACCGGAACTTGAAAATCTGGTACCTAAAAAATTAATTTATATTTAGTAATGTTAAATTTATACTATTTATTAATGTGTGAAGTGGTAAGCGAGAATTGTATGGCATATAAAGACTATCTGTTCTGGTATTTATAACACGGGTAACATGTGTTGATAAAGGGCAATTTAAAGTTGAAGTGAATAGTAGTTGGTAGTATTTATGTTTAAATTCAATTGCTATTTGTTCCATGAATGGGTCTTTTCCGGAATAACTTATATAAATCACAAGATCATCCCCAGTTATTAAAGATTTGAGTTGAGTTATAAAAGTACTATCATGGATGATGAGATAATCAATATTAAGGATGTTAAATGTGCATCCAAGTTCTTGGGCAATTGCAGTTGAGGGACCAAAAGCAACTACAAAGATTCTAGAAGCAGAATAAAGCTTAGGAATAACGCGATCATTAATAATTGTTTGATACTGGGTGAAAAGTAGTTGGATGTGTGAAGTGAAACAGTTATCGGTTTGTATATAATCTTGATTTGGAATGAAGCTTTGTTTAAACTCTTTATAACTACTATAACCAAGCTTTTTCACCAGTCTAGATAAAGAGGCAGGAGAAGTATAAATGCGAGAGGATAAATCGTAGATTGATAAAAGCGGAATTTCATTAGAGAAATATTCAATCTGACATACGTAGTGCTTTTCTTTTTCAGTTAGTAAACTATAATACTGTTGATTAATCATAAATTAACTCCTTTAGTAAATTATATCATGATAGACTATAAACTAATTTGCGTGTTGGGCAATTTAGTCTTAAGCTAGATATTAACGGCTCGTATTTGTTTGAAGAAAAATAATACATTGAAAAAGGAATAGATAAGTATAAGAGGTAACTAGAATTATATAAATTATGTAATAGGATAGGAAGGGAATTATGAAAAAGTTTGAAATTAAAGAAGAATTTTATTTGAATGATAAGGAACATAAAATTATATCGGGGTCAATTCATTACTTTAGAAGTATGCCTGATAGTTGGGAAGATAAAATAATTAAATTAAAGGCACTTGGAGCAAATACAATTGAAACTTATGTACCTTGGAATATGCATGAGTACAATGAAGGGGATTGGAATTTAGAAAACAATTTAAATCTACGATACTTTCTCGAACTAGCTACCAAGCACGATATGCTAATTATTGTTAGATTTGGTCCTTATATATGCGCTGAACATGATTATGGTGGTTTTCCATGGTGGTTAAATAATAAAGAGGGTATTAAGTTTAGATGTG
>JBKEDG010000029.1:0-2663 GCA_047975285.1 Bacilli bacterium
AAAAATAGCTATTATATGGGCAATTATTTAGTTCTAAAGAAACAGAAGAAGATAGAGATAAGGAAGATGTAAATATGCTAAATAGTTTGATGAAGGCAAATGGACTTCAAGAATTAAATTGATGTTCAATGATTATTCTCTTTGAAAAACATACCTACAAGACCTCTTCAATTGTGAATCTTATAAAGGATAAATATTATACTTTAACAGGTTCTGATAAATCTGTTATTGACTTTGTTGGATATTATTTTAATTCTAGTCTAAATAAAGCAGTATTCATTTTACCTAAAGTTTTTGTAACCCAAGATGGAGTAGCTTTTGGTATATGCCGACCTGAAGATATAATAGAACTGCATTCTGAAGATGTTATTAAATTAATTGGAACAAAACATTATAATACCATATTTGAATTAACTATCTGGCTATATCAAGCAATAGTATTTTATAGAAAGCGAAATCAAGATACAAGAATAATAAGGGGTGATAATTTACAGATTATTACATCTAATTTTGACAGCTCAACCCAATCAATGTTAGACATTATTCTTAGTTTAATTGATTTTAACAAAAAAAATAAGTATTTCATAACTCAAGTAATTAAATCGAATCATTCCCAACAGGAAAATATTGATTGGCAAAGAACCACTAGAACTAGGACTCCTATCATCAACAATAATACTCCTATCTATTGGGAGGTTATATCTAGAAAGAAACATATCAATTATGATGAAGAATTAATTATTATATTTTACTCAACTTTAAAACATATTGCAGAGCATTATGGATTTAAAATTCCAATCAATGAAAACTATACATTGATAACAGGAAAAAAACTTATGCGATTCCAAGAAAAAGGGACGCGCAAATTAAAAAAAATAAAATATAAATACTACTCTGATAAATTTTTGATATTATGGCAGTTATTATATGTGTATTATGAAAAATTGGAGTCAGCAAACAAATCTAAACGGGAAGATGAAGTTTTATTAGCTAAAAATTTCAATCATATATTTGAGGATATGATTGATGTTCTTATTAGTGACCAAACACTACCTAAATACCTTAAAAAACAAAAAGATGGTAAACAATTAGACCATATTTTTAAGCATAAATCATTATTAAGCTTAGATAATGAGATTCACTATATAGGTGATAGTAAATATTATAAACCTAGCAATGAGATAAAAGGTCAATCTATTGATAAGCAATATACATACGCTAAGAATGTGATTCAATACAATGTTGATTTGTTTAATACTGAAGAATTAGAGGATACTATATTATACAGAGATTCACTAACTGAAGGCTACAATATCAGTCCCAATTTTTTTATTACAGCTTATGTCAATGAAGAGTTAGGTTTTTTCGATGATGGTTTAAAACAAGAATTTGGCAGTTCTAGTATCTTCCATTTCCAAGATAGATTGTTTGATAGGGATTCACTTATTCTTCATACCTATAATATAAATTTCTTATTTGTTCTTTCATCATATATAAATACCAATGAAAACAATAAAAAAATATTTAGATCAAAGGTTTACACTGTTTTTAGAAATAGAATAATTGCTTATTTAAACGAAAACTATTCTTTTTATAAATTAAATACACACGAGAACCTCATTGATTTTATCAATGTAAATTTTCGCCTATTGAATGGTAAAATGTTTAGGGAAAATGCAAATAGTACAGATTTAATTTTAGCCTTAGAAAAAACAGGAAGTGAAGAGGATATTTTTAAAGATATAATTAACTTGGTGAGCTATGAAAAGTTCTCTATAAATAATAATTGAGCTTAATATAACTCCTCTACTTCAATCCCATCCAACATCCCATATAATGGGTAATCAGAGTTTTTGAGGATTGTAACTTCAAAAGGACAAAGAGCCTTGGTCGCTTTTCTGAAATCAATTTCTTCTTTTACCAAATTGCAAGTCTCATATTCTTCAGCCTTCAAGGCATCCCAAAAAGCATGAAACAATTGCACTAAATCTAGTTTTGTTAAGTCTTTTCCCATTACAATTTTATTTGTAAATGTATTAAAAACAATGAGCTACCTCGAAAGATAGCTCACTGTTTTATAGAATTTTATAATTGATTTGCTTTCAGAAGTATTTAGTTAAAAGTAACTGCCATATCATCCTGATAGTTGTCGAAATCAAATATTTTTATTCCATCAAATTTAGCAACACCTTGTCGCTTAAAAACCTCTATATTAAGATATAATTGATAGGTTTTAAATACTTCTGCTAGTTCTTCAGTGTCAATGTCAAAACTCTCACCACTCTCTTTTTCTGCTTTATAAGCATTGTAGGCAAAAACAAAAATAGAGAATGGCATGTCATCACTATTATCTTTGCAAATCAATTGCTCTAGCTTAGATTGCGTTAATTCGCTGGTTGTTATATTCATATTACTCAATACGAAATCACAATTTTCTGAAAATACTGTATTATTATTAATTTTACTCATGATTATATTTTTTGATTAATTTCTACCAACAAAAAGTTGTATAACCTTCGTACCATCGCTCGATAGTATGAACTTTTCATCAGTAACACTTTGTTTATTACCTTTCAATGTAATGAAGTCAAAGGATGCTGTTATAAGTTTTACTAGCACTTCCGATTCATTTCTTCCATCATACTTAGCTAGGTAGTCAGGAG
>JBKEDG010000030.1:0-5282 GCA_047975285.1 Bacilli bacterium
ATGATGATATGGCTGAGACAATTAAATCGAATTGTGCAAATCACATATATATAATGTCTAATGGAGATGAAACATTAAAAACATTTAGCGAAAAACTAGGGAATAAAACAGTTACAGAATATGCACCAAGTGGGGACTTATTTGAGAAGAAATCATTCACCCCTAAGTATGAGGAAAAGCCGTTATTAAGTCCTGACAAACTAAAAGAATTAAAGTTTGAAGAATCTGTTTTAATTCGACCATTACAACGACAAAACAAAAAATATGAAGATATTGATTCAGTTCCTATTGCAAATATGGGAGATGATCGCTTAGTGGCGAGATTCAAATATATGACAGATTTACCAGATGATAAGACAGTCAAGGACATATTCGAAGATAATAAAATTATTGTTCCACACATTGATATAAACCTAGCTCAGAACATTTATAAACCTAATGTATCTTTATTAAAAATAACTAAAGATATAAATATGTTAATGAGCGAAATTGAACAAAGTGTTGAAGGGATTACTGAGAGTACAAAGCTTAAAGGTCTTCTAAAAGAGCGAAATAATTTAAGCAAATTGGAAAAAATGATGTATTTAAATTATAAGAGAGCAAGTGACACTTCAAATCGGTATGATGCGAACACTAATAATTTATTAAGAAAGTTTAATGAAAAGTATGGGTTAAAGGGAATAATGAATAATGATAACTTTGTTGACTTAGTACCTAATTACAAAAAGAAGATTGAGTCAGAAATGAGTAAAAGGAACAAACTTAGAGAAGGAAATATAGTAGAAAGCAAGAAATTAATAACAGGAGATTATCCAGAGCATATAAAAGAAGCATTTAAAAAAATGGATGAGAAACTACATTTTACTAAAGATGTAAGGAAAGTTATTATTTCTAAATAGAAAGGAATATATGGCTTTTAAATCAGCAAAAATAAAAGAAAAACAATATGAGCAAATACTAAAAATAAAAGAAGAAATGAATTTTAGAACAATTGATGAAGTTGTAGAGCATTTATTAAATTCATACTATGAACTGATGGATAATAATACAACTAAAAGTAAATTAAATACTATTTTAAAATATTTAGAAGAAGATAGAGAAATAAATAATCTATATTTAAATTATACTGATTCTTTAGATGAAGAATTGCGAGGAAAGACTCATAGGATTATAGAAGTAGGAATTGAAGAACGAGAAGAAAAAGAACAAATAAGAAGACATAATAATAGATTAAACAAAATGTAAGGAGGTAAAAATGAGTGAAATTAACGAAATAGAAAATGTTAAAGTAGTAATATTTGAGCATCTAAATTATTTATTAGAACAAAACAATTTAATAATACAATTTTTGTTGGAGGAGGAAAATGAAACAAATTAAAATTAGAATTAAACAGTGTATTAACGATGAATTAGAAGTGAAATGTATTGAAAAAAATATTTCAAAAAATGAATATATTAATGAATTAATAATAAGAGATTTACAAAATAATGATACTAATAATGATTTAAAAGGAAATGCTATAAAATCCCAAATAGAGTTGGAACATGTATTAGAATTAGTTGTAGGTCTACATCAATCACAACTGAATATTGCAAAATTATTAAACTATAGAAACGGAGAAAAGAATGATTGATACAAAAAATACTATCTTCGAAATCACAAAAAAAATTGAATTTAAAAGTATAGAAATAGAAGAACTAAAAAGCAAAATTAAACTTAAAAAAGAGGAAAAAAAGAAATATACCAAAGAACAAACAGCTCTTAACTTAATTAAAAAAAATGTTGAAAGTTATTTTGAAGTTTATCAAAAGAATAAAGAAATCTTAGAAATGGTTACTGGTCAAATTCATATTGTAAATAAAGAGGTTGAAAAATTAGAAGGTGAAATTTTAGTACAAAATAAAACTTTGGAAAAATTTAAACTTGAATTAAGTAAACTAGAAAAAGCAAAAAAATCCCTGATTAACATTACTGAAATTTAATAATAAATTAAAATAGCAAAATTTTTAATATATATAATATATTTATATTTACCATTTTTTAAATGTTAAAAATAGAAATATATAATAAAATTTACAATGCTAAATTTCAATCTTTTAAAAAAAAATTGTGATTGAAAAAGATTAATTTAAAAATTGTATTTATTAAACTTTATACTGGTAGAAAATCGGTAGAAATGTGGTAGAAAATCGGTAGAAAGTGGTAGAAAATCGGTAGAAAATGTATTTTAAAAAAAAATAATGAAATATATGTAGTGAAATCATACAAAAAGTCTTTGTTTAAAACGAAAATCGGCACTGCCGATTTGTCAAGACTGTAGGAAGTGGTACCACTTCCTCTTATGCTCTTTATAATTTAGTGAGATAAACTACAATAAGTTCGTTATTATTTAGTTGAGAATTGCAAATTATATGTGGTGAAGGAAGTCCAAATTTATTGTGACTGAGCCAGCCAAAATTATGATCACCTTGCTTGCCAAGATTAATTTTGCATTAGATACATAACTCCCAAATTTTGGGAGCAGGCAAGCGATTGCCTGTACATCGCCACTTTTTAAAAAGTGGACAAAACATATTCTTTTGTAAAAGAATCAAAACAATTCTTTTAGTGCAACTTTTTTTTCTTATATTTTGTGTTATAATAAGAAAGATAGTAATTATATTTAGGAGGTATTTATGAAAGTATCAATAGGAAGTATAGGTCCAATTTCTTCAACTGAAATTGAATTGTCTAATGTTAATATCATAGCAGGTGGAAATGATTCAGGGAAATCCACAATAGGTAAAGTCTTATATTCTATATTTAAATCTCAAGAAAATAACTCTCTAGACTTTTTAATTAGAACAATAATAACAAAGGTTTATCCTAAACTTGATGATAATTTTCAATTGCAACTTGAAGAAAGTGTAGGATTTAAAAGAGGAGTAGATAGTGTCGAACAAGATGATAATACAGAGGAATTTATATTCAGATTTACTGAAACCATGTCAACACGAGATGTTTTAGATTTATCAGATGATTTAAAAGTAGATTTAGTTGAATGCTTTAATGATTTAAAAAGTAAATTAGTTTTATCAGAATCTATACTACATGAATGTGAACACTATTTCAAAATAATGACATCTAATAAATATTTTATTGAGGCAATGATTAATGACACATTTAATTTTGAATATTCTGGTGTTGTAAGTAATGTAAAGAAGCAACAAGAAAAATTTGTTTCAATTCAAGACCATTCAGTTAATATAGTATTAGAGGGTACTAAATTATCTCATTTCGAAAATTCAAAATACGAAAATGTAATATATTATGATAGTAGTCAAGAAATATTTTTAAATGATTTGCGCTCAGGTGTAATTCGTTTTGCACCTAAAAGTGACTTTTCAAATAATAGAAAAATCGATTTAATGAATATGACCAGAATAAAAAATTCAGAAAATATCTCAATATATAATGAGGAGATAAGTGAGGTGTTGAATTCATTTAACAATGATTCGTGTAATATTGGTTCAATTAAACAAGGTAGATATTCTGTAGATGGTGTCGAATTGCCAGTTAATGTAATTGCAAGTGGTACAAAAAATTTACTAGGGTTAAAATCAATTATTGAAAATGGTTATATTACAAAATCAACTCTGTTAATTATTGATGAACCAGAGCAAGCACTACACCCTGTTTGGCAAGTTGAATATGCAAAAATATTAAAGTCTATTTATGATGTTTTTGGGATAGACATTGTTGTAGTTACTCATAGTAATTATTTTATTGAAGCTATTAATAAAATATTTGCCAACCCTAAATTATATTTTGCTTGTAGAGATGAGCATAACTTTGCTACATATAAAGATTGTTCAAATAATTTTGAATTTGTTTATAATAATTTGGGGAGTGCATATGAAAAAATTGATAACCTCTAATCATAGTTTACAGGACTGTATGTCAATTTCGTTAGACGATTGTAAGGAAGTGTACCTAGTAAACTCTCAAATACAAATGCATAATGTAGATGAGTGTATAAGGTACCTACATTCAACGACACATTCTAATTATGAAAGGCTAACTACAGTAGATGCATTTTATACTGATGGTACAATAACTTATTTAATAGAGTTCAAAAATCAAGAGCCCAAAGATATAAATAAGAATAAATTAAAGCAAAAATATTTTGCGTCAAGAGCCATCTTAGCACCTTGTATTACCGAAAATGAAATCGAGTATATTCTTGTAACAAAAAATGTCGATAATCATATTAATAGAAAAAGAAAATTAGAGCGAGCACTTACGTGTTTAAAGTATATTGATTATAATTGCAAAATTTCTGTGTTAACCCCATTAGAATTTGAAAATAAATTTGCTTAACAATAGCGAGTGGTTACA
The DNA here is from genome assembly GCA_047975285.1 of Bacilli bacterium. Lineage (GTDB taxonomy): Bacteria > Bacillota_I > Bacilli_A > JBKEDG01 > JBKEDG01 > JBKEDG01. The sequence goes on from JBKEDG010000030.1 coordinate 4,379, forward strand.
AAAAAGTAACTCAAAAATAAAAATATGCTATAATATATGTGTAGAAGTTGTACACATATTTTTTTAACAATATCGGTTACAAAAAAGTAACCCCTAAGGAGATGAATGAAAACAATAGTTATATTTAGTATTAAAGGCGGAATAGCTAAGACCACTACAACAACAAATACTGCAAGAGGATTAGTGAATAATGGGAAAAAGGTATTAGTTATTGATACCGACTATCAAGGAAATACAACAGATGAATTTATAGAAGAATCAAGTGATACGTTAGTTGATTTTTTGATTGGAAATAGAAAGACATTACCAGTATACGACACAAAATTAGGTGTCGATATTGTACCAAGCAGTTTAGACTTAGGTATAGTAGTTAATAACAATAACATTATGCATACCAGGTTAAAAGTAGGTATCAGAAAGTTGGAAAAAGAATATGATTTTATTCTTATAGATACAAACTGTAATGTATCCGACTTAACATTTATGTCGTTAGTAGCATGTGATCAATTAATAGTTCCAATAAAACTTGAGAAGAAAGCTATTAAGGGTTGGGAATATACTTTAGAGCAGGTAGAAGCAGTTGAAGAAAATTATGAAAAAGAAATTGATACAAAGATTTTGTTTACTATGTTTAATAGATTAAAAAAAGAAAAAGAATTAATTGAAGAAATATCATCAAAGCATAAATGTTTTAATCAAGTAATTAGGACACAAAATAAATTTGCAGTAGAAACATCGTATGATAACACTAAACATATTATTGATACAAAATCTAATTTAGCTTAGGATTATAAAAATCTTGTTAGTGAAATAATCAGGGAAAATAAATAAGGGCTCATTTGAGCCTTCTAGGAGAAGAATGAGCTTACTAAATAAAATTACAGAATCTAATTCAGATAAATTA
>JBKEDG010000031.1:0-64357 GCA_047975285.1 Bacilli bacterium
TATCCGATTGGATTGCTAGATGATATTGAGGTGCATTTTTTACACTATATATGCTACGCACACTATTATTCTACCATAAGTACACTTTATTTCAACTAAAATAAATTTATTAATATTTATTTTTATAAACATTAATAAATAATTTTAAAGTTATTTTGTTAATGTTTTTTATAAATATCTAATGATTTTTATTTTTTATTAATAAATTCCAATTTGACATAATTACGTGATATAATAAATAAAGTTAGGGGTGAAATAATGAATAAATCTCATATTGCAATATTTTCTGGGTTCATAGTAGCACTTCTTTTTGGTTTTACCTTTCTTTTTATAAATACTGCCTTAGAAATAACTTCTGTTCCTATTTTATTAACATACCGCTTTTTATTTGCTTTTGTTACAATTAATATTTTAGTTAAACTAAAGATATTTAAAGTTAATTTAAAGGGTAAACAACTTTTCCCACTTATTGTGCTAGCACTTATAAATCCTGTACTTAATTTTTTAACTGAGGCTAGTGCTCTAAAGCATATTACTTCTATCCAGGTTGCAATTTTTCTTTCCTTATCTCCAATAATCGTCCTAGTTTTTTCTAGGTTATTTTTAAAAGAACACATTAGTAAACCCCAGTCAATGTTTATTATTCTTTCAGTTACTGGAGTAATTATTTCAATATTTGATAGTTTAAAGACTCAAAATAGTTCTTCAGCACTAGGTATAACACTTATCACTATTACTGTACTAACTGGTGCAATGCTTGGATTATTAACTAAGAAATTTTCCAAACATAATTACAGTGCTAATGATATTACTTATGTGATGATTTGTATTGGCTTTATCGTATTTACTAGTATTGCTTTAGTTACTAATCCAATTAGTGAAGTAATTGCTCCCATAAAAAATGGGAAGTTTATTATTTGCACACTATACTTAGGTATTGGCGCTAGTGTTATTGGATATGGTTTATATACTTTTATGTATACACAAATTTCAGCAGCTTCAGCAAGTGTATTTATCAATTTAACCACTGTAGTTTCTACACTAGTTGGAGTTATAATACTTAAGGAAAGTTTAAACATTTTACAAGTTATTGGGTCAATTCTAATTGTTGTAAGTGTAATTTGTGCAAATATTATTGAATATCGTAAAACAAATTAAAAGCACTCTACGGAGTGCTAAATACTAAATTCTTGATTATTAAATTTCTCTATATACGCTATTACTTCATCCTTAAGTTTCTTATCATATTTATCAAGTGCTAGTGCTGTTTTTTCTTTTCCCGCTGATGATAAATGCTTATCTAGGTATGGAAATAACACATTATCTTCTTTATAAATATGATTTTCTAGCATTTGGCAAAACTCATCAATATATTCTTTTGCCATATCATCCGTATTAGAATTAATAATGTTTGCTCTTAAACTGCGACCAAGTTCGTGTTCTTCATACATCGCTTCAACAATTTCCTTGCCTCTAAATAAGCAAAATAATAAGTCCTCTTCTTTTTGATGATGAAACTTATCTGCAAATAGTGATAAGTATGTACTAATTTTATTTATATCTTCTTGATAAATTTTTAAGAAATCCTTTTTTGTTGTAATGTACTTTAACATATAAATTAATTCTTTAATATACTTATGTTCATCTATTAATGTTTCCACAATTTTAGAATATTTACTGTGTACTGGCATTGCACTAAATTTTGGCATTTCTTCTGTTTCTCCTAGTGCTAGTTTATCCATATGTTCATACATTAATACTTGATCTTCTTTTGAGAAGTTATGATATTCTAAGATATCTTTAAGTAAACATGATTTTACACTACATTTCATACAATCAACATCATTAATAATTAAAAATTCTTGAACTTTAGGATACTTAGTAATTATTTCATTAATAGATATATCTCTATTAAGCATCGATTTCACCGTTTAATTTAATCACTACTTCTTTAAATTCAATCTCTTTATTACTATTAGCAAGTGCTTGTTTAGCAGCAAAAGCAAGTCCCATACAGCAAGGAACTTCCATTCTAACTACTGTAATTGAATTAATATCATTATTTGAAAATATTGCTGATAATTTATCAGTATAATCTACTCCATCAAGCTTTGGACACCCTATTATTGTAGTTTTACCTGCAATAAAATCTTGGTGAAAAGATGCGTATGCAAATGCACAACAATCTGCAGCAATTAGTAAATCCTTGCCATTAAAAGATTCGTGATCTTCACTGATTAATTTTATTTGTATTGGCCATTGGCTTAATTTTGATTCATTCATTTTATCATCTCCCTTTTTTATATTTTATCATAGTTTTTAGTCATTTTACGTTCCCTATGCAACAAATAAAAAGAGGTTTCCCTCTTTTATAAGTTTTTAATACTATTTTTACCTAGATACTTGGCATTTTCACCTAGTTCTTCTTCAATTCTTAATAGTTGATTATATTTTGCAATACGATCAGTTCTAGAAAGTGACCCTGTTTTAATTTGTCCAGAGTTGAGTGCTACTGCAAGATCTGCAATTGTAACATCCTCAGTTTCTCCACTACGATGTGATATAACAGTTGTATATGATGCATCAGTAGCCATTTTAATTGTTTGAAGCGTTTCTGTTAATGAACCAATTTGATTTACTTTTACTAAAATTGAGTTAGCAACATCTTTTTCAATCCCACGAGATAAAATATTAGCATTAGTTACAAATAAATCATCGCCAACTAATTGAATTTTACTTCCTACAGTCTTTGTTAAATATTTCCAACCATCCCAATCATTTTCATCAAGACCATCTTCAATAGAAACAATTGGATATTTAGTAATTAAATCAGCATAGAAGTTAGAAAGTTCTTCACTAGTTAATTCTTTTCCACCTTCTCCAGCTAAGATATATTTTTTTGTAGTTTGATCATAAAACTCACTTGATGCAACATCCATTGCTAAACAAATATCTTCCCCTGGGATATATCCTGCTCTTTTTGTTGCTTCAATAATAGTTTGAAGCGCTTCTTCATTACTTTTTAGATTAGGGGCAAAACCACCTTCATCTCCAACTGCAGTACTGTAACCCTTTTCCTTAAGTACTTTGGCAAGGTTATGAAAGACTTCTGCTCCCATTCTCAGTGCTTCCCTAAAACTTTTAGCACCCACAGGCATAATCATAAACTCTTGAAAATCAACATTATTATCAGCATGACTTCCACCGTTAATAATATTCATCATTGGAGTTGGCAAAGTATTTCCAGTTCCTAAATACTTAAATAAACTAACTCCTTTTTCATTTGCAGCAGCCTGACACACTGCTAAACTAACACCAAGTATCGCATTTGCTCCAAGTTTTGCTTTATTGGGCGTCCCATCTAATTTTATCATTGTGCTATCAATTTCTTCTTGATTAAATACGTCGATTCCCACAATTTTAGGCGCAATAATATTATTAACATTATCTACTGCTTTTAACACTCCCTTACCTAAGTAACGGTTCTTGTCATGATCACGAAGTTCAACAGCTTCATATTCTCCTGTACTTGCTCCACTAGGAACTATCGCTCTACCAAATCCATTATCTACTGTTATTACTTCTACTTCAACTGTTGGATTACCTCTTGAATCCATAACTTCTCTTCCCCAAATTTTTGTGATTTTACTCATTTTTATCCTCCATAATAATTGATTCCCCAGTCATTTCTTGTGGCTGTTTTTCATTAAGTAATTCTAAAATTGTTGGTGCGATATTACATAAACTCATACTATCTTTTAGTTTTACATCTTGTTTTGTTAATATAAATGGTACTTGATTTAATGTATGAGCAGTAACTCTATCCCCTTTTTCATCAAGTAGATATTCACTATTTCCATGATCAGCACAAATAATCATCACTCCTTTTAAGCTCATAACTTTATTATAAATTCTCCCGATATTATGATCAACTGTTTCTATTGCTTTTATAGTTGCTTTAACATTTCCTGTATGTCCTACCATATCAGGATTAGCAAAGTTTAAAATAACCACATCATAATCATTATCTAATTCATTAAGTAAACTATTTGTTACTTCATTTGCACTCATCTCTGGTTTCATATCATAAGTAGCAACTTTAGGAGAGTTTATTAAAACTTTTTTCATTCCTTTATATTCTTGTTCTATTCCCCCGTCAAAAAAGAATGTTACATGGGCATATTTTTCCGTTTCTGCTATTCTAAGCTGTTTGTAATTATTATTTGCAAGCACTTCTCCTAAACCATTTTTGATTACTTCTGCTTCAAATAACACTGCTGAATTAACACGGGTATATCTTGAAATTGTAGCAAAATAGATATTTTTAAACTCATTTTCAAGGATTGCATTACTTATTTGAATTGCACGGTCTGGTCTAAAATTCATGAAAATAAATCCATCACCATCATTTGCACCTTGATAGCCTTTTATATTAAATGGTACTATATTTTCATCATAAACACTTTGTTTATAACTTGCATTTATACCTTCAGTTACACTTTCATAGCTAGAAGCCAATGCACTAATAATAGCATCATAAGCTAAATTAGTTCTTTCCAAATTTAAATCCCGATCCATTGCAAAAAATCTTCCACTTACACTAACAATATATCCATTATTTAAAGATTTAACAAGTTTTTCATATTGTGTTACATATTCCAAACTTGTTGTTGGCCCCACATCTCTTCCATCAAGAAATATGTGAGAATAGACTGTAATATTTTCAAGTGTAAGACGCTTTAACATTTCCATTAAATGGTTAATATGAGCATGTACCCCACCGTCACTTAATAGGCCCATAAGATGAACTACATTATTATTTTTTTTTGCAAATTTTACCAGTTCTAAGTAAGTCTGATTTTTTACAATACTATTATCATTAAAACTTTTATTAATTCTTTCTAGTTGCTGATAGACAACTCTTCCAGCACCAATGTTTAAATGTCCAACTTCTGAGTTCCCCATTTGATGTTTTGGTAGTCCAACATAGTTCTCACTTGCATTTAATCTTGTTGTTGGATAAATACTTTGCAGTAATTCTAAATTAGGCTTTTTTGCTAAATCATATGCATTTCCACTAGATGACTTAGCAAGACCAACTCCATCCATTATTGTAAGTACAATCGGTTTCATTACTGCACGTCCTCAATAATATCAATACTAGGCAGTACTTTTCCTTCTAAAAATTCAAGACTTGCTCCACCGCCAGTAGAAATGTGCGTAAATTTATCTTCAAGTCCTGATTGTAAAACAGCACTTGCACTATCTCCACCACCAACAATCGTAATCGCATCGCTATTAGCAAGTGCCGTGCAAACAGCAAATGTGCCACTACTATAATTTGAAAATTCAAATACTCCAATTGGTCCATTCCATATTACAGTTTTTGCACTACTTATTACATCAGCAAATAATTTTTCTGTTTTACTTCCAATATCAAGACACATTAAGTTATCACTAATTGCATTATTTTCAATTTCATAAACAGTTGTGTCATTGCTAAACTCTGTTGTTGCACGATGATCAATAGGCAAGACTATACGATCCTTTCCAAGTTCTAAAATTTCTTTTGCAAGGGGAATAAAATCATCTTCACACATGCTTTTACCTATATTATAACCTTGGGCTTTTAGGAACGTATAAGCCATTCCTCCGCCTATTATTACTTTATTTGCAATATCTAAAACTCTTTTTAAAACAGTAATCTTATCACTGACTTTACTACCAGACATAATTGCAACAAAAGGGCGACTTGGATTATTTAGAGCATTACCAAGGTACTTTAATTCTTTTTCAATTAGAAATCCGACTGCACTATTTGCAATATTACTTGCAATTCCAACATTACTAGCATGAGCACGATGAGCTGTACCAAAGGCATCGTTGATAAAAACATCTCCTAAACTTGCCCAGTATTTACCTAATCCTTCATCATTTTTACTTTCTTTTTTGCCATTCAAATCTTCATATCTAGTATTTTGAATTAATAAAACTTCTTTAGAATCCATTTGGTTAATCATTGTTTCTAACTTATTTCCTCTAGTTTCATTACAAAACATTACTTTAGTATCAAGTAACTCGCATAGACGCTCATATACTATTTCTAAACTTGTATTTTCTAAATCCGACTCTTGTTTAACTCTTCCAAGATGAGAGAAAAGAATAACTTTAGCTCCCTTTGATAAAGCATATTTTATTGTTGGTATAGCAGCAACTATTCGCTTATCATCAGTAATATTGTTATCAACAAGTGGAACATTAAAATCAACTCTAATTAATACTTTTTTATTATTAATATCTAAATCTCTAATCGTTTTTTTCATTTTCTCTCCTTATTTAATTAAATTAATTGGCTTATCTTTAATAAAATGTTCAATATTTAATGCCACTAACTCTGCTACACGTTTTCTTGCTTCACGTGTTCCCCAAGCCATGTGTGGTGTTAAAATAAAGTTTGGCAACGATAATAATTTATGACTAGATCCAATTGGTTCTTGGTCTACTACATCACATCCAGCAAAATAAATTTTCCCCGATTTTAGTCCGTCATATAAATCATCACTATTAATTAAACTTCCTCTAGAAGTGTTGATAATTATTACACCATCCTTCATTTTATTAATTCTATCTTTGTTAATCATATATTTATTTTCTTTAGTAAGGGGACAGTGCATTGATATTACATCACTAGTTGCTAGTAAATGGTTTAGCACAGTTTCATCATCATCAATATCATAAGTAATTAATTCCATTCCAAATCCTCTAAGCATCTCTCCACAGGCTTTTCCAATCATCCCATAACCAATTATTCCAGCAATCTTACCATCAAGTTCTATTAAGTCATTGTTAATGATACAGTAATCCTTACTATTTATCCATTTATCATTTTTTACATAACTATGGTATAAACTTACACGGTTAACAACTTGTAACAGTAGAGCAACACTTGCTTGAGCAACTGATTTAGACCCATAATTAGGAATATTAGAAACTTTAATACCCATTTTATTAGCATAATCAATATCAATGTGATTAACTCCAACTGCTGCAACTACAATATATTTTAAATTGCTACATTTAGAAATAACCTGCTTATTTAGTTTCACATGACAAGTAACAACAATTTCACTATTTCCAATTCTATTAATTAGTTCTTCATCATTTCCCTGATACTCTTTTTCTAACCTTGGATAACTTTTAACTGTTCCAAATTGACTAAGATATTCAATATCATAATCAACAAAAAAATCGTCTAAAATCACTATTTTCATCATATCATCTCCCAGTATTGATTATATCATATATATTAATTCAAATACATCAATTAAATTATATTTATAATTTATTTATAATTTTTAATATAAAGTGTGATAAAATAATTATAGGGAGGTGAAAAGATGAAATTAATAGTATTATCTTTAGATGCTGTAGGGTACAATGATTTAATGCATAACAAAAATCTTTTCCCCAATATCCATGCTGTTATTGAGCGGGGAACTATTGTAAAAGATGTAAAAACAATTAATCCCTCACTAACTTATCCAATTCATACTACAATTATAACTGGAGAATATCCAAACATTCATCAAGTTGACCATAACATTCCATTTCAGCCATTTTCTAAACATCTTAAATGGAATTGGTATTATAAAAACATTAAATCTCCTACATTAATTGACGTGTTAAATCAAAAAAAAATGAGTACCACTTCACTTTTTTGGCCTGTAACTGCTGGTGCAAAAATTAAGCGATGTATTCCTGAAATATGGTGCGAAAAAACAGGCAAAGTCAAAAGTAGTTTGATGTTAAAATACGGTTCTGCAAGGTTCATTTTAAAAGATGCATTAAAACATCGAAAAATTCTTAATGGGAAAGAAAGTGTTGCTCTTGATAATTTCACTTATAATGTGTTAATGGACATTTTAAATAAACAGGCTTTAAGTGACTTAACCCTTGTCCATTTCCTAAGCGTTGATGGTGCTAAACACCTATATGGAAACTATTCAGTACATACAAAAAATGCTTTTATAACTCTAGATAACTATGTTGGTACGATCTATGAAAAAGTAAGAGGGCTAGAAGATACTACATTAGTAATACTAAGCGACCATACTCAAATAGATGTAACAACAAAAATTCCAATTAAAGAAATTTTCAAAAAACAGGGACTTTTATTAAATAATGATTATATTGCTTATCCAAGATCTTGTAAAGGTAGTTGCTTAGTTCATATCAAGCATAATAACCAAAAAGAGCAAATTAAAAATAAACTTAGAAAGATTTCCACTGCGACTAAAGGAATAAAAGCTTTATATGATTTGGATGAAATTGATAACATTTCTAGTCAAGCAAGTTTTTTATTAGATGCAAGTGATGGTTATTACTTTAGTGATAGCATTAGTTATGCTTCTCAACATGGATATTATCATGACCGAGATAATTATAATGTATTTATGATTGCAGCAGGAAAGAATATTAAAAAATCAGGGAGTGTTGATTCCAAAAATCTTGTTGACTATGCAAAAACTTTTGCAAGAATTCTCAATATTGAATTTGATTACGGTAGTGGTAGTTGCATAGACGAAATATTTAAAAAGTAGGGTTACCCTACTTTTTTAGATACTCTTTTTTAAACAACTAATAAATTTTTGATTATCGCTTCTATTTTTCACTGCTATTCTATAAAAAGACTCATCTAACCCCTTATAATTATCACAACTTCTAATTAAAATATTATGTTTTAATAATTTTGCTTTCAGATTAAATTCTTTATCATATCTAAATAAAATATAATTAGCTAAACCGTCATATACAGTCAATCCTAATTTTTTTAGTTCATTTTCAAGAAATGCTCTTTCATTTTTTATTAATGATTTTGACTTTTCAACATAATCTTCAATCTCTAATACTCTAAAGGCAATTTCCTGGGAAATACTACAAACAGGCCAGTAATTACCACTTTCAATAACCTTGCTAATAAGTTTTGAATTATTTACAAAGCAATATCCAATTCTATATCCAGCCATCGCATAAAACTTAGTAAAAGCTTTCAAAACAATCAAGTTACTATTATTATTGACTAATTTTTTTACACTATATTTATCACTATCATTTAAAAAATCTATAAAGCACTCATCTACCATGATATACTGATGCTTATTGCATTTTTTTATAATTGCTTCTAACAACTCTCTATCTATAATATTTCCAGTCGGATTATTAGGATTACATAATACAATAAAATCAATCTCATTTGTAATTATATTTAAAAAATCTGGCAATAATTTAAAATGATTGTTTACATCTAAATAATAATATATACACTCACTATCAACTAACTTCGCCCCTTTTTCATACTCACTAAACGAGGGTGCAATCAGCAAAGTTTTTCTTGGTCTAATTGCTAAAAACATCCGAAAAATTAAGTCATTTGCTCCAGAACCAATATATATATGATCTTTTGCAACATTTTCATAGTAACTAAGTTTTTGAACAAGCTTCCTACTAAGAGCATCTGGGTATCTACTATATTTTTTATCAAAAATATCTATTGAATTTTTAAATTCAGGAATCCCTAATGGATTTAAATTACTAGAATAATCAAGTAAATCACAATAGTTATCATAATCATATATATTAGCTCCATGTTGTTTATTCATATCTTCACCTACTTTTCATTATATGTCTTAATTATAGATGCAATTACATCATCAAACTTATAAGCACTTGTATTAACTGCCATACCTTTACTATTAAGTAATAAATTTAGCTTAGCAATATCTGGAAGGTCTAAATTGTTAGCATCTAAAACATTTTTATTCCTAAATAAATTTAATACCGATCCATCATACACAATCTTTCCATCTTTAAGCACTTTAACATCATCACAATACTTAGATACTAGTCCCAAATCATGGGTAGATAAAACAACCGTAATTTGATTTTCGTTTTTTAATTTATTTAATAATTTAAACAATTTATTGACAAACCGTGACGACAATCCAACGCTTGGTTCATCAAGCACTATTACTTTTGGTCTCATCACTAGTACGCCAGCAAGACAAATTAATTTTTTTTGGCCAAAACTCATTTGATGTATTGGTAATCTTATAATATTTTCTAAATCTAATACCCTAACAATCGTTTCAACTCGCCTATCTATTTCATCTTTAGGTAATTTTAAATTTAAAAGTCCTAAACTTATATCCTTAATTGGATCGTCAATAACTAACTGGTCATCTGGGTTTTGAAAAATTAGTCCTACTTGTTTTCTTATATCTATTAAAGATTTTCTATCATATTTAATTTCACATTTATCAATTGCGATCACCCCACTATTTAACTTATTTAACCCATTCAACGTATGCAAGAGTGTTGTTTTCCCAGCTCCATTATCACCAACAATAGCACAGATACTTTGCTTTTTTATATCCATTGTAACGTTATTTAAGATGAAGTTATATTTTTGATAGCTGTAGTAAACTTTTTTTAATTTAATCATCTCAATTCACCTCTATCATTAATAAAGTTATAAGATAAAATATTGTAAAAAATAACATTTTATATGAAAATATATTTACACTAGTGCTGTAATTAATTTCTTTGTCGTACAGCCTTGAATCCAAAGCTGATTGTATGTTACTAATTCTTATAAATGACTTATAATAAATATTAAAAAATAGGTACACAGTTGAATATAAACTTGTTTTATAGTCAGTATACCCTTGTCTTGATATCAAACTTTTTTTAATTATTAAATGTCTTTCATATAAAACAAAAATAAATCTGTATATAAGGGCACATAAATTAATAATTATACTTGGTACATTAATTTTATACATATATTCTAATAACTTATCTAGCCCCGTATTTAAAATGAGAAAATAGCTAGTTAATATTATTGCATATGCATTTGTAAATATAAAAATCGTATCCCTAATACTTGATGTAGTAATTCCAATTTTAATATCAAATATTTGTACATATTTAAGATAATTTAAAGTATTTACACTTATAATTATTGGCACACAACTTACTATTAAAAAAATGAGTGGTATGAAAAGTAACTTAAGAAAGTCTCTGTATTTTTTCCTTAATAAATATATATTTATTGCATACATAACTATAATATTTATTATATTTATAACAATATTTTCACTAGCTAAAACAACTACAACTATACCAGCAGCCAGACTTAACTTTTGCCCCACACTTATATTTCTTAACTTTGAATCTTTGCTTATTTCATCATAAAACATTTGATTTTTGCTTGTTTGATATTTTACCTAAGCAGTAACCAAGCCCTAGACTTCCTAGCACTGCTTGCAAAGTAAAAAACATTGTTTCCATTTCATCATTAATTTCAAAAATAGATTCACTATGAGGCTTGTATTCTTTATCAATCTCATAAATAGCATTAACCCCCATATCATCTGTGCCAAAAAACTCTTCTTTGATAAATATATATGGAATAAATATAATTAATAATATTGCTACTACACCAAGTAGTATTTTAATTTTCTTCATGATGAACTCCAAATGGCATTATCCCATACTTTTTAATACTTGTTATAACAAATACTGTTAAAATTCCTTCAATTATTGCTAATGGAACCTGTGTTGGTAAAAATATTAATATAAATTTGATAATTGATTGAAAAAGTGGACTAGATTCATTAGCGTGCCCTAAACCAAGTTCAATTGCAGTAGTTAAATATATTGCTAAGTTTGAGATAACTGTAGCTATAAACACACTTATTCCAAAAGAAACTTTAAGTTTTCTTGATAAATGATATACCCCATACGCAACGTACGCTCCAACTATTGCCATTGAAAATACATTTGCACCCAATGTTGTAAGTCCCCCATGAGCAAGTAAAATTGCTTGAAATAACAAAACTATTAATCCAATTATACTAATTGGACTAGGGCCAAGTAATATGGCTCCAAGTGCAATTCCAGTTGCATGAGAAGAACTCCCAGTTAACGATGGAAGTTTTAGTGCAGAAATAACAAACACAAACGCCCCCGACATTGCAAAAACTAAAAGTGCATCAGAATTATCATCAACTTGTTTTCTAATTTTTAAATAACCAAGAATTATAAACGGTACTGAAATAACTCCCCATAAAACACTCCAACCTCTAGGTAAAAATCCTTCCATTATATGCATTGCATAAATATTTTTAGAAGTTAACATTATCCCAACTGCGTACAATATACATAATCCTAACCCTTTTTTTACTAAAGCTTTTTTCATTATTACCTCCCTATACAAATAAAAAACTATCTTACGATAGTTTAAAATATACAGTGATAATCTAATATACTTATTCATCGTAAGTAATACTACAAATTAGATAAGTATCCTGACTTAAGTCTATCATATTATTACACCTTCCCTATATCAATAAGTGGCACAAGTAATAACACTAAACTATCACAGTTGCGAGACAGTGTAGGAATTTAACCTACTTCCTTATAATCCTAATTTAATATTTAATTTTCAAATACACTATACCACAAATAAAAACCCCTTGTCAAGATTTAATTATAAATGCTATAAAACCTTAAACTTAAAACTATTTTAACTCAATTATACGTGATGCGTGTGACTTGAAAATTTTATCATGTGATACAACAATTATAGTTTTGCCCTCATCATTTATTTCCTTAAAAAACTCTACTACCATTTGTCTATTATCTTCATCAAGACTACCAGTTGGTTCATCTGCTAATATGATTTCACAAGGTTTTAACAAAGCCCTAAGTATAGCAACTTTTTGCTGTTCTCCACCACTTAATTCATATATATAACTATCTATCTTATCTACTAACCCAACTCTTGTCAATTCTTGATTGATAAGTTTTAGTTTTTCCGTCTTACTCAATTTTAATTCTTGCATTGAAAATAGTAAGTTGTATTTAACAGTTTTCATTTGAATAAGTGCAAAATTTTGAAATATAAAATTAACCAAGTTTTTTCTAATAAATTTCTTATGTTGAATTGTGTTATAAACTTTTCCATCTTTTAAAAATTCAATACTACCTTCACTCACATCTTCTAAGCTACCTATCATATTTAGCAAAGTTGTTTTCCCAGATCCACTTTTACCATATATACATACAAACTCGCCCGCTTCTATCTCTAAATTACAATTAGATATAATCTCATTTTTATCAAATTTTTTATATACATTTTTACACTTAATAACCATTCAACTCTCCTTTTATGTACTCAACTAATTTTAATTTAACTAATTTTTTTCCTGTTGTTATAATAATAATATATTCTAATAATAACAATAATATCCAAATAATTATCGATGTTAAACTGTACATAAATAATAATAAAACCAATAGTACACACATATTAACAACCAAAAACTCTACCAATATATCTTTAAAAATTATTTTATTTTTGAATCCATATAACGAAGCAGTAATTATACTGGATTTATACTTAATAAATAACAATTCAACATAAAGTAGTAACGTACATATTAAAATTATTACTCCAATGCTACAAGCTATAAGACTAGCTTTGACATCAATATTGGCATTATTAGACACTACCTCGTTCCCTGCTGACTTAACATCCGCTTTAACGTTTATATCATATTTACTGTAAACTTCCCTTAAAATATTTTGTGCCTTATAGCTAGAATCCGCTTTAATATATAGATTTGATAAAAAATCGGGCTCATTACGAACATAAATTGCAAAGTTATTTAACTTCATATCTTCAATATCTAATACAAATGTATGGTAGTCTCTATTATCATCTAGAATTTGTATAAAACTTCCTTCATTATAATTATCGTATACAAAAATGTTTTTTTCAATATCAACACTTTTTTTCTTAAATATCAGATTTGTCGTGGTCAAATTATTTATTTCTTCATCACTTAGATTAGCATTTTCAAAAATACCATCTCTCATTTCCTGCATTTTCTCTTTACTTAATTTATTATTCAATATATGCTTTTCATATATTTTACTATAATTAATTTTTTTACCATTACTCAAAGTAATTTGAGGATTTCTTTTGAAAAAATTTTTATCAACCTCAAGTACATATCCATATTTTTTTGTTTTTGAGAAATTATTCACTTCTTCAGTGTGTAAATTATAGTATTCGGCTAGATCATTTTCAATTAAATAGTTAAAAACTTTCTCATTCTCATCTACACTAATATTAGTATTATGTTTTGGCATATAATAGTTAGATAAGTATTCATTATTATTAGATAGGAGTGATTTAATTTCAATATTACTTAATACCGTGCTTGTTGCATCAATCACAAATAAAGAGATCACTATTAAAACAATGCTTGTTACGTAAACAATATTTTTAGAAATTAAACTTAACATTCTTTTACTAATACAAGTGTATACAAAAAATAGGATTATTGAACTTATTATCCATGACAAAATAACCATAATAAATGTAATAATTGCTACGTATATTGAATTCATTAAGGACTTAAATCCAACATAGGCGATTAATGGTGTTAATAGCATATAAACTAGATATATGTTTATAAAGATTTTTTTATTTGAATTGTACCATATAGTATTAAACTTATATCCAAAAAGCGATTGCAATCTCACTTCTTTCAAATCTTTTATTATTTGTATTAGTGTTAGGGTAACAAAGCACATAACAATTAACAAGAATATTTTTGCATACAAACTATAAACTTGTAAAAAATTGCTTATTTTCATATTTAAAGTAGTACTTTCACCAATATTATATTCAAGATCTATCCCAATTTTATCTACTTCATTTATTAATTGCAAATTGTCTCTACTTTTAACTTGAATACCGTTATCAAAACTTATATTCTCTTTTTTTAACTCTAAAAACTCAATACAATCAATAGTACAAACTTTATTATATTTATCAATAGAAGTTTTACCCTTATTATTAATATTATAATACTCAAATATTAATTTATTTTCAGTATAATTATAAGTACTTATCATAGCATCATGTTCGTCAAGAGTATTTATAAATTCATCTTTATTATCTGCAATATTAGTACCCGATCCACTACTTGGATAAAATGTGACTGAATCAATCCCTGATTTTTCTAAAAATTCATAAATATATAAATCATTAATAACTCTCGTAAATGCAAAAGCACTTACAAGAGTTAAAAAAATTATAAATACAAAATATTTTTTTTTCATGTTAACTCCTATTGTTACATTTTATTTTAATATTTACTAGCACCATGCCAATGGTCTTTACATGATGCATTATAACCATAATATCTATATGATTTTGCAATAGCTACTCCACCTATTCTACTATTATATCTCCATATCGCATCACCAGCACAAGCCTTAGCAGAAACTTGCGCTCCACTATTTCTATATGAAGCCGCAGATAATACATAACCATTGCTATCACTATACCTTAAATATGCATGAGAATTATTCGTATAATAATTATACGCAGAAATCCCCTTACCTGATGATACTAAAACAATGATACATAAAATTAATAAACTAAATATTCTTTTTA
This sequence comes from Bacilli bacterium, assembly GCA_047975285.1. GTDB lineage: Bacteria > Bacillota_I > Bacilli_A > JBKEDG01 > JBKEDG01 > JBKEDG01. The sequence goes on from JBKEDG010000031.1 coordinate 15,533, forward strand.
TAATTTCACCCCTTTATAATATTATATTATACAAGAGTCAATTATTTATCTTTGCTTTTTAATTTTTGTGCTTGTAATAATATAGAAATTAAGTTTATAGCACAAACTTATACTAACATCCCATCTTTTCCCACATTCTTTTAATCAACTACTCTAAAAAAATTCAAGTTACTATCATTTAAAATACAAATGTAAAATAAATTATCTACGTAATAAGTTTTTTTTAATTCTATCTATAATTTTTTTACTATCACTAATTCCTTTATCACTAGTAACAGCAATTTCGACTCCGTAGTCAATAAAACTATTAACCATTGCAAAATCCATATTAGTCCTAGAAGTTGAATTGTTAATAAGAATTTTCTTATCTTGAATTGAATTAATGATTTTATCGTGTAAACTAGGATTGTTAGTACACAGAAAAATCAGGTCAACATCAGTTAAAAACTCACTACTATATTCTGATTTCACTAGTTCTACATCTAAAATTTCAAACTCTTTAGCAAAGTCTAAACTAACTACTTTAATTTTATTAGTATAATTTAATAACTTCTTTGCTTTTCTAAACCCAACTTTCCCCCCACCTACTATTAAAATATTTTTATTTTCTAAACTTAAATTAACAAGCATTTTTTGTTTCCATTAAATACTTAGCTACATCTAGTGCAAAATAGGTAATAATGATTGAAGCTCCTGCTCTTTTAAACGCATACATTGTTTCTAAAACGATTGCCTTTTCATCAATCATTTTTGCTTTTGAAGCTGCTTTTATCATTGAATATTCCCCAGAAACATTATAAACTGCTACTGGTACATTAGTAGTTTGTTTTACCTTAGAAACAATATCTAAATATGCAAGCGCAGGCTTAATAATTACAATATCTGCTCCTTCATTAATATCATTTACTGTTTCTTCAACACCTAGAAAACTATTTCTATAATCCATTTGATAGTACTTACGATCTCCAAATTCAGGTGCACTATTAGCAGCTTCTCTAAATGGTCCATAGTAACTAGAAGCATACTTAGCGCTGTATGACATAATTGGAGTATACTTAAAACCATTTTCGTCTAAACAGTTTCTAATTGTAAAAACATCTCCATCACTCATATCACTTGGAGCAACCATATCAGCACCAGCCTTTACATGTGAAAGGGCAATCTTTGCAAGCATCTCTACTGTAGCATCGTTATCGATTCGATTATTTTCTAGCACTCCACAATGGCCATGATCAGTATATTCACACATACATACATCAGTAACAATAAATAACTTAGGCATCTTACTTTTAAGGTATTTAATGGCTTTTTGAATAACTCCATCTTTATTAAATGATTCACTTCCTATTTCATCCTTATGAGCAGGAATGCCAAATAAAATAATCTTATTTATACTTGTATCTTGTAATTTATTTACTAAAATATCAAGTTTATCAACACTGTAATGGTACTGATTAGGCATTGAAGATATCTCATTATAGATTTCACTACCTTCAACAACAAAAACAGGGTAAATTAAATCATTCTTACATAAATGTACATCTCTTACTAATTCCCTCATATCTTGACTAATTCTATTTCTTTTAAATCTTTTATACATTATTTTTCTCACTTTCTAAGTTATAATAATCTTTAATTGCACTTATTAGTCCCTCTTGCGTTGAAACCTTTGCTTTAATATCAACATCTATTCCATTATCATTTAATACTTTACTTGTATATTCTCCAATAGAAGCAATCTTTTTTGAATGTAAAATATCTCTTTTATACTTAATATTTTCTAAAAATGATTCTATACCACTTGCACTAAAGAAACAAATTACATTTGATTTGTTAATTTGTGCTTTTAAACTGTTATAATCACATTCAACCATTCTTGTATCATAAGTTACATAGTGCATCAATTTATTATTTACTCTTCTATTCCATTTGTTAATATCTAATCTAGTTTGCTTTGACCCAACTATTAAAATAGAACTATTTTTATAATTATTAACTGTTATTTCTAAAAGTTGCTCCATATTATAAACTTTTGGAACTATCAATACTTCTACCCCATAATTTTCAAGTACCTGTTTTGTTTTAATCCCAACTGCACCAATCACCTTATTTTCAAAATTAAAATTTGGTTGAAGTCTTAAAAAATGATTAACTCCATTTACAGAATTAAACAATATGATATCATAACCTAAATCATCTTGTAAGTTACTCACTTCACATATTTCAATTTGTGGTGCTGATAAGCAAGAAAACTTATAATTATTAGCAACTTCTTCAAAATTTTTAAAATGTTTTGATTCTCTTGTAGATAATAGCGTAAGTTGTCGATCTTTATTAAACCATTCTCCTTTTTTATTTAATGCCACAGTATCACCAACTATAATTATTGCAGGAGCCTTAATTTTAGTAGTAACATCTGAATTTAAAACTTCACAAAATGTTGATATCACAACTCGTTGATCACTTGTAGTAGCATTTTCAACAAAAGCAATTTGCTCATTCTCATTTTTACCATTTATCATTAAATTTTTTACTATTTCCTTAACATTTCTTATTGCCATAAAAAATATTAGTGTCCCATCTAATTTAACTATCTGCTTATAATCTAAATTACACTCATTATTTTTACCATGACCTGAAAAAATGTGTATGTCACTTGAAGTATTCCTATCTGTTAATGGTATTCCACTATAAGCACTTGCTCCAATAAAACTTGAAATCCCTGGAACAATTTCATAATTAATATTATATTTTTTTATTGCTAATATTTCTTCAAACCCTCGTCCAAAAATAAACGGATCTCCACTTTTTAATCTAACTATAATTTTATAATCAAATGCTGCATTAATAATTTGTTCATTAATTAATTTTTGAGATAATCCTTTTTCATGATTATCTTTTCCTACATAGACTAATTTACATGAAGGTTTGATGTTATCAAGAATTTCATCGCTAACTAAACGATCATATAAGATACAATCTGCTTGAGTAATCAATCTGTGTGCTTTGAGTGTTAATAATTCATAGTTTCCAGGACCTGCGCCCACCAAATATACTGTGCCTTTTTCACTACAATACTGATTTTTAATTTGATTTGAAAGCCGATAAGCAACTGCTTCTCCTTCATACTTGAACCCTTCAACATAACCATCATACCTAACTCCATTATAAAAATACATCCCTCTAAATAAAATTCGATCCCGATTAATAATAGCATTACATCCCATTGGCACACTACATCCACCATCAAAAATTTTTGAAAATGTACGCTCTACCTCTGCCTTTATAACCGTATCTTCATCAGTAATTTTTTCGAGTATTTCCATAATATACTTATCTTTTTTTCTAGTTTCCAAACATAGAATTCCTTGTCCACTTGCTGATATCAGTTCATCATCATTAAAAAACTGCTTCAAGTATTGACAATTATTAGTTCTTTTAAGTCCTGCTGCTGCTAAAATTATCGCATCATACTCACCACCAAGCATTTTATTAATCCTAGTTTCAATATTCCCTCTTATTATCTTATATTCAAGATCAGGACGCAACTTTCTTAATTGCAGTTCTCTTCTTATTGAACTAGTTCCCACAATAGAATTTTTTGGAAGTTCATCAATGCAATTATATTTATCACTAACAAAAACATCCCGTTCATCTTCTTTATCAACATACGTAATTATCAGTTTTGAATTAAAATCTGTTGGCATATCTTTTAATGAGTGCACTGCTATATCAATCTCATTATTTAAAAGTGCCTTTTCAAGTTCACTTGTAAAAAGCCCCTTCAGTGATTCATTTGATGACTTCCAATTTATATCTAATCTTCTATCTCCTTTAGTAGAAATCGGTATAATCTCAATTTCTATATTATTAGAAACTGCTAAGATTTTTTCCTTAATAATATTAGATTGTGTCATTGCTAAATTACTTTTTCTTGAACCAATCAAAATTTTTTTCATTCTTTACCTCCTCCGTCTTTTTTTATTATATCATACAGTTTACATTTTATTTAGAACTATTAAAAAAAACTAACCTAATTGAGGTTTTTATGCTATAATAATATTACTAGCACTCATAGCTTAGTTGGATAAAGCCTCAGATTCCGATTCTGAAGACTAAGGTTCGAGTCCTTATGAGTGCGCCATTTTAAAGGAGATAATTATGATAGATATTAAAGAAAAACTTAACACATCAGGAATTTTAGCGGGAATAGTATCCTTGATAATTCCATTTTATGGTCCAATTAAGACATTCATGACTTTTAAAACCCTTAAAAAGAATAATGCACCCTCAGTTCTTCCGCTGATATGTGCTATTGCATACATTGCACTACCATTATTTGCTTTTTTTGTATTGATATTATCATTTGCATCAGTGCTCGCTTATATTAGCAATTCAGCATATTACTATGATTTTAGTTATTTTGATTATTTTGGTGCCTTCTTTTTAATAATACCTGTATGTTTAATTTCATTTTATACAATTGGTATCATCACTGGAGTTAAATTAAAAAAGTTCCTTGACTCAGAAGAAAGTACTAATATTTCAAGTAAAGACCGCTTTGATATTGCTAAAGTTGCTGGAATATACTTATATTTTATTCCATTTTATGTAGTTATAAAAGTATTTACATCACTTGAAACGCTTAATCAAATTGACACGTCAATAAAGAGTTTATCTCTTGCATTGATAATACTTATTATTTCTTCATACTTAATTCTGTTTATTCCTTTTTTACAAGTATTTGTATTTTTTATTAATTTAGCTATTTTTATTATACAAATAATTCTTATAGTGAAACTAAATGGTAGTATTAATACTATTACTTTAGAACATGGTGATAACTCAGAGCAATTTACATCATACTAATTCATAATCGTTATATATACAAAACTAAAAGTAGATAATTAATAATCAATCTACTTTTCTTATACTTAAAATTTTTTCATTAAAAATATAGCTAAAGTCTTTTAAACTTTTAGCTATATTTTTATATCTCTTTACTTAATTAATGGGTAAATTTCACTTTCAAAGTAACTAAGTTCAATTAAAAATCCATCTTCTGAATCATTAATTGCAAGCACTTTTATTCCTGATAATAATTCTTTGTTATTTAACTGTAAACTTATTTCATTTTTATTAAAGAACTCATTATCTTCAAATTCTAGTTCATCATTTTCAAACTTGTATTCTTCATCAAAGTAATATTCTTCTATTTGCTCACTGTTAACATACTCAACGTTGTTATAAGTATAAATATTTAAATTGTAATCTTGATTAAAGTTAGTTTCAAGTTCTCTTATTGCAACACTTGCACTACTTGATGCATCTTGATTACTTGATGAACCATTACTATTATCACTACTTGAATTTCCATTTGAATTACTTTGTCCACACCCTGTAAGCACGGTAAGTAATACGACCCCTATAAATATTTTTTTCATTTTTTTATCCTCCAATTAATATATATATACACTTGAATTGATATAACTCAAGATATATAACTTTCCAAACACATTTACCTAATTAAAGGGTAAATTTCCTTTTCAAAATAACTTAACTCCATTAAGTATTCATCATTATTTCCATCTATATCTACTACTTTTATTCCAGATAAAATAGTTCTATTATTTATTTCCATACTAATTTCGCCTGTATTCAAATAATCGTTATCTTCAAATTCTAATTCGTCATTTTCAAACTTATATTCTTCATCAAAATAATATTCCTCAATTTCTTCACTATTCACATATTGAATGTTATTGTATGTATATACTTTAAGATGATAATATTTATTGTAAGTTGAATTACTATTTATCAATCCAACATTTGTACTTCTAGTAGAAATATTATTTGAATTCCGATAATGGTTGCTACGATCATTGTCATGGTCATAACTGCTATGATCGTTGTCGTCATGATCATAATCGTTATAATCATAGTCTTCGTAATCATTATCATTATAATTGTAATAATTTTCTCTCATATTATCACTGTGTCTATTGCTACCATAATTGTTACTTGGTGTTCTTCTAAAACTAGAAAAACCCCAACCAGCAAATAATATAAGAACTAACACAGCAGCAACTATCTTCTTAATCATATTTTACCTCCATTCCTTAATCAAAAATACTTTCTGATTTTTTTTCTTCATACTCTGCTTCTCTAATTTCATCTTCTTCTGGTTTTACTGGAATGAGTAGTGCAGCAATTAAATATATTATAACTAGTGAGAATGTACTTATGAAAAAGAATGGTAACAACGCCATTATAACATATATAATTCTTAAAAGCGATACATCCACATTAAAATAATTACTTAGACCCGCTAAAACTCCTAAAACCTTTTTATTTTCTATATCTCTGTACAATTTTTTATTCATTTTTATGTCCTTCCATGCCATTTCTATTGGACTTGTAATTATTAATATCTTCAATCTTAGTGTTTTCATCACAACTAAGTTCATGATATTCTTCATCATAGTTTAAGTCCACTATTTTAGTATTATTCAATTCCAATTCTGCAAGTTGAACATCAGACAAATCAATCTCATTAGAATTAACATTATGTGTATCTAAATTCAAATTATATGCATTTACATTTAATACATCCATATTCATATTTTTTAAGTACATTTCACCATTATTTCCAATTAAATCGATGCTTTCAAAACTATTATTTTCCAATTCAACATTAAACTCAGTTGAATTAATCTCTAAATCATTATGCTCAATATTTTTAGAACTTTCAAGTTTTAATTCAGTTCTATATGAATTTATGAAATAATTTTCTGAATGTACATCTTGTATGTCTACATAATTTGAATTATTAACCTCAATTCTTTCAAAATCTTTATTAGTAGTTATTTTTACTAATGGTCTATTTAGGAAATTTCCTGTCTCTCTATAAAGATTGTCATCGATAGATATGAGTCTTGAAAAACCACTATCATTCGTTTTAGAACTAACAATAAGTTCCCCGTTTTCTGATGCCAAATTAAGCTCACAATCATATTCAACCTTATTTTCTACTCCATAAACTATTTCTACATCTACTCCTGTTATAGTCAAACTTTTTATATCATCTTTTAATTCATATATCTGAGGATTTGTACTATCGCAATTTTGATTATACCCTTGAGACTCAGCAATAAACTTCATTCCATCATTTAACCAGTAATCACCACTTACACTAAAACCTACTACAAATGCTATTAATGATAATGAAAAACTTGTTGCCAATACAATTAAAGCATATTTTTTTACTCTTATTTTTTTATAAATACACTTCTTTTCTTTAATCATATTTATATTAAATATCACATAATTGTAAAGTAATTTGTAAAGTAATTTTGAAAGCACTATTAGAAATACTACTCCAAAAACACATAGTAACGCAATTGCTACAGCAATTAAGTTTGTAGCAACAGAACTAAATGTTCCAGTAACTAACAATATAAGCATTATTACACTTGAGACTGAAAGTCCAACTATTCCTCCAATTATTCCAAATATCACTCCAACTATTCCAAAAAACGCTGCTATACCAACAAAAACATTAAATACTTGCAAAATAATAAATGCCATATTACTGCCACTTTTCTTATTATTAGTAGAACTATGTGTAGTTCCATACGAATCTGCTAAATCCTTAACCGAACCTAATTCATTGATAGCATCTTCTTCACTTAAATCTTGCTGCATTTTTTGATATATTAAATCATCATAATCATCAATAATATCTTCAATGTTTTTTATATTTCTTCCTTTCAGTTCTTCACTAAGGTTTTTTAAGTACTCTTTTTTATTCACTTGCGCTCTCCCCCTCAATTAAATCACTAACTCTATTCACAAATTCATTCCAATCAGTATATGAAATATTGTAACGATTCTCACCTGCAGTAGTGATTTTATAATATTTTCTTCTTGGACTATCACTATCTTTTAAATAATATGACTCAAGAAAATCATCATTAGTTAATCTGTGTAAAATGGGATAAATCGTATTTTCAGTTACACTGAAATATTTAGAAATTATTTGCACTATTTCATATCCATACGTATCATTTGTATAAAGTATACGTAACACACACATCTCTATAACACCCTTTTTAAATTGCGTATTCATAATCTCTCCTCTCTTTTGTATAACACTATATTTTGTATTGCACAGTAATATAATAACACATTACTTTGTTATACACAAGTGCTTTTTAAAAAAATATTTTTTTAGTGTGTATCAGTTATAATCTATGTACACTTATCCTTGATATATATAGTAATTAAGGATAATTTTATAATTTATGTTATAATATAGTTGAGGTGATAATATGAAATTATTTTGTCCAGGTCCTGTTAATGTATCAGAAAATGTTATTAATTCGATTTCAAATATCCAAATTGGTCACCGCAGTAAAGATTTTGAAGATTTATTTAAAAACATTAAAGCAAACATTTTAAAATTATCAAAAGCTGATAGCTCATATGACTGTGTAATCCTATCTTCTTCAGGCAGCAGTGCTAATGAGAGTGTGATTGCAAGTCTATTTACAAGTAAAGATAAAATATTAATTTTATCTAACGGAAGTTTTGGAGAAAGAATTGCTAAAATGGTTAATTCTTACAAATTAAATTATCATATTTTAACTACTGAGTGGGGAAGTGATTTGAATCTTGAAAACTTACAAAAACATTTACAAGCAAATTCTTATGACTATTTATTTGTTTCTCATGATGAAACTTCTAGTGGACTATTAAATCCTATTACAGAACTAGGACTAATGTGTAAACAATACAATATTAAGTTCTTTGTTGATTGTGTAAGTTCTCTTGCAAGTGATGAAGTTGATATTCAAAAACAAAACATATCCATTATGACAGCTGTTTCTGGAAAAGCTCTTGGAGGATTACCTGGTGCAAGCATTGTAGTTATGAAGAAATATTTGTTTGATAAAACAATGGTAAATAAGGTTCAAAGCAGTTACTTAAATCTAGCAAACTATTATGATTTTTCAATCAACAAAAATCAGACTCCAAACACCCCAAACATTACAAGTTTTATTAGTCTTGATGTTGCTTTAAAGGAGTGCGTTAAAACAAGCAAACAACCTCGCTATATTGAATGTAGCAATTACCTTCGTGATGAGTTTGAACTATTAAATATAGCATTTGTTATTGAACGCTTTAAAATGTCAAACACAGTTACTACAATTATTCTTCCAAAAGAGATACCCGCTAAGAAGATGTATGATAAACTATACCAAAATGGTTTTACAACATACTTAACTAGAGGAGTATTTGAAGAAATGAATTGTCTGCAGGTATGTGTTATGGGAGAAATATATTTAGAAGATTGTAAAAAGTTTATTGAAGTATTTAAGTCCTTGCTATAATAAAAGTTTTACGTATTAGGTTTTTACAACTCCCAAAGTACTTAAAACTTTTTATTTAACTAAATTTACAAGTGTAATAAGATTTATTCCTGCATTAATCATCGAACTACCTATCATTATCCCTAGTAATAATGCCAAATAAGTCGGAGTAAAGAATGAAATAACTCCAATCAATATCGTAAATAACCCAATAATTAAATAAACTTTCGGATATTTAAAAGACTTTCTCTCAATTATATATTACAATATACACGTCATTCCTAATACAATTAGCATTATTCCAACAAGGTATTTTAATATTTTCATAAAACCTCCCTTACTAACTTTAAACAATTAAATTGATTGTAAGTAATTAAAAATCAAATTTTCATAATCTTTTTTTGATTTAGTTTTATTTACTGCTGACTTTACAACACTAGAATTAGGTAATCCTTTTAAATAACAATGCATATGAGTTCTCATTTCACTTATTGCAACTTTTTCTCCTTTAAGTTCAATTAGTCTATTTAGATGTTCTAAAGCTACTGTTAATTTTTCCCTAGGAGTTGGTTTAGTGTAATTTCTGTTTTCAAGAAAACATAAAACTTCTTCAAATAAAAATGGATTCCCAAGACATCCTCTACCAATCATGATTGCATCAACTCCAGTTGCAAGCATTCTTTTGGCACTTTCTATATCTATGATATCTCCATTGCCAATAATAGGAATTTTAACCGATTTTTTTACTTGTTTTATTAAATCTAAATCTGCCAATCCTGTATACATCTGTTTTCTAGTTCTTCCGTGAATAGCAATTGCACTTGCCCCACATTCTTCAATAATTTTTGCAATTTCTACACAATTAATTGAACTATCATCCCACCCAGTTCTAATTTTAACAGTAATCGGCTTTTTACTAATTGCAACTGCTGCAGTGACAATTTCTCTAACTAGTTTAGGGTTTTTCATCAATCCAGCTCCACTTCCAGATTTAGTTGCCACCTTAGGAACAGGACAACCCATATTAATATCTATAATATCACAAAGTGAATGCTCATTGATGTATTCAATAGCACTAGTAAATGTTTCCACATCACTTCCAAACACTTGTAAACTCACGGGCCTTTCTTCTTCACTCACATATAGCATTTTTAAAGTTCTCTCGTTTTTATAATATATCGCTTTTTCACTTACCATTTCAGTACAAACCAAACCAACTCCAAAATCCTTTGCAATTGTTCTAAATGCATTATCACAAATTCCAGCCATTGGAGCTAACACTAATTTATTTTTAATTTCTATTTCACCAATTTTAAACATTAAATCACCTAACATATTATAACATAATAAATTTTATATTTCTATAATTGGCTTTTTTATTGGGTTTTAAGTATTTATCTATTTTGAAATTACACTTTTAGTACAATTTTTATATGGTTACTAAATTGGTCAATTTATCTGCAGTGGCATTATGGGTTCTTGGATAAAGATGTTCTAAATTAAATAATGTGGTTAGAGTACAATACATGACATGTGATACTTAGAGTTTTATAAAATTATTACGTTCTATTACTATCAATTTGATAAAGATTCAGGATTAAACACATGAAATTTACACAAAATTAACTACATTAATATACACTTGTTACTTAGTTTAAGTATTATCAATTATTTACTGATGTTCTAAATATGATATAATGTATAAGAGGTGAAAAAATGAGGCTAGATAGTTTTAAACTTAAAATAACTGCATGTATATTAATGACACTTTCGCATATACAATACCACATCGGTATAAATAACATTCTATATATTGGACAAGGAGCATTCCCAATTTTTGCATATCTTTGTGCTTATGCTACTACTAAAACGAGAAATATTTCCTTATATGTTAAACGATTATTAATATTTGGAGCAATTATCCAAATACCTATTTTTATTATCGGAGAAACATATATAAATATATTTATCACCCTAGGGCTTGGAGTATTTACAATTAATACGATAAAAAATTTTAATTATACAGTAATCCCAATAGTCCTATTGTTTGCATACTTTACTAATTTAGATTATGGAATTTTTGGAATCTTGCTCATTACAATCCCTTATATTACAAAATTTAATAAACATATCTTTACATTAAGCCTAGTTATTCTACAATTATTATGGATTAATGTATTTAATGTATTTTATGTTTATCAATGGTTATCATTAATTTCTATTCCTTTTATTTATCTTTATGACTATACTAAAGGTTATGGAAAATTTAAGTACTTTTTTTATATCTATTATCCCTTACATATAGTAATTATATATGGAATTAGTTTAATAATATGATTTACTTGACATTATATAACATAATTATATTTATTATTTTTGGTTTAGATAAATACCTAGCCATTAAAGGGGGGTATCGCATAAGTGAACGATTTTTAATTACTACTGGTTCACTTTTAGGATTTATTGGTGCAATAACTGCGATGATACTCTTTAATCACAAAGTTAGATCACAATCATTTAAATTTAAATTATACTTTTTTTCACTTTTAAATACTCTAATACTATTTAGTATTTATTTCTTTGTGGTATAATTATAATATGTTGAAAATAATCATTACAGATGACATTAAAATATTTCAATCCGATAAAGTAATTAAGCTTACTCAAAAAAAATTGAAAGCTATAATTGCATTTTTTGTGATTGAAGAAAGTATTGAAAGAACTGTTCTTGCAGAAATGTTTTTTAACGGAAATAAAAATCCGATTAGAAATAGCATTTATATGATTAATAAAATTATTGGAACGGACTTTTTAGTCAATCAAAACCGTAATATTATAACATTAAATACTAAAATTAAATACGAAGTTGAAATTGATAAGACTAATTTTCTAGCCGACTTGAAATTTTCAAATGAATCATTTTTCCGCTGGAAACAACAACAATTAAAAAAAGATTTCTATGTAAACCAACAAGTATTAGATACAGTTTATTTTGATTTTTTAAAAACAAATTCTTCTAACTATCTAATTAACGGTCAAAATGGAGTAGGCAAGACAGAGTTTGTATCAAGACTATATGATTTAATTCCAGACAACAAAATAAGAGTTAAATGTACAAAACATGAGCAATATTTCTCTTTGAACATTATCCATATCATTTTAAACTACCTAAGTAAATTTGAAAAAAAGAACTTTTTAACAATTTTTACAGATATTAACTATAATGATAAAAAGGCTTTTTTAGATGAAAATAACTTATTAAATTTATATTACTTACCCATTACCGAATTACTTATTAAAATCTTATCCGAAGAACTTTCTAAAAAATATCTTATAATTATTGAAGATATAGAATACATAGATTCAACAAGTTTAAGTTTAATAAATAAATTAATTGAATTTAAAAATTTAAATTTAGTATTTATTATGACTTATAATACTTCTAAAAAACCAAATGTGAATATTTCTAAGGATGTAAAAAAATTTACTATTGCTGATTGGAATAAGGATGATGTTAAAAAATATATTGAATACTATTATCCAAATCATATTAATTATTTGAATGAAATTTTTGAATTTACTAATGGAAACCCATTTTACATTGAAGTAGTTATGAACAATCTGATTGCATCTAATACATTATCACTAAGTAGAGATTACCTCGCAAACACCTTTAAATGTTTAAATGAAAGTGAAAAAGATATCTTAAAATATATTAGTTGTTTTAATGGTAGTTCTTCTCTTAAAAGTATTTGCAAAATATTTCTTATTGACAAGCAAGTTATTTATAAGTTAAGCCAATTAAATATTTTAAAAATTAGAAGTGTTAATAACAAGGACAAAGTGTACTTCAAACACTCTATATTAAAAGACTATATTTATGTTAATTTAGAAGAAGAACAACGTTTCCAATTTCATTTAATGATAGCACAAGAAATTGAAAGAAATCTTAAACTTGATTCCTTAATTAAAGTTTACGAAATATATTTTCATTATAGTAAAGCAAACAATCTTGTTAAAATGACTCAATATAAAATAAAGTACTTATCTTTAGTATCTAGTTACACTCATAGCGTATTTCCACATACTGACAAATTTAACTTTATTACTAGTAATCAGCACAGTTCTTACAATATTAAAAATGAAGTCAAAGAATTAGAGGAAATATTTAAAACCAATGTTATCTTGCGAACAAACAACGAGATATTAATTGATTTTTATACTTTAAAAAATCGGTACGATATTATTGTTGGAGAAACAAAGGGTGTTAAGAACAACATTTTAAATCATATTAAGTTGTGTAATGATATTAGTAATAAATCGGAACTGATTAAGGCATATTATATTATGATTTATTACGGTCTTAATATTGGAAATCACGAAATCATTGATAAATATCTAATTATGCTTAATAATCTTATAGACACTAAAAGTAATGCAATAACTAGGCGTATAAAAGGATATACATATATCTTAAAACACGAGTATAATAAATCAATATTTACTTTAAACGAATCATTAGAATTATCTAACAATTTATCTAAAGAATTAGCAGAAACTAATTTGGTTGCATGCTACGCTTATCTTGGTGAAGTACATATTATAACTCATAATTATAAAAGAGCTCTAAAAGATTTAAAACGAGGAGAAAAGATTGTTAATGAAAGTTCAAATTATATTAGTGGTAGTATCTTAATAAAGTTATTTATGGCGATTTGCTACTTTAGACTAAATGATAATAAACATGCTCTAGAGTATATTAGAGAAGCATATCAAACTTATGATAATAGTGATCTGTGTTGGAAACGATGCTCTTGTTATTTGTATGCTAGACAAATATATAAATGCTGTAACTTAGACTATAAAATCTTTGATGATAAAATTAATAAATGTAAAATTAAATACCATAGCGATTTAGGTAAATGGCTATACAATGAATTTTTAAAAGAAACAAATAGTACATAAAAATAAAAATATTTATATATATTTTTATTCAAATAATATATAATTATTATATGGAGGTATTATTATGAAACAATATTTAGAATTATGTGATTTTATACTTAAAAATGGGATAGAAAAACCAGATCGTACTAATACAGGAACTATCTCTTATTTTGGTTATCAAATGCGTTTTAATTTAAATGAAGGATTTCCAATCGTTACTACAAAAAAAGTTCATTTAAAATCTGTTATTCACGAACTATTATGGTTTATTAATGGTGATACAAATATTAAATATTTAGTTGATAATGGAGTTAGTATTTGGAATGACTGGCCATATAAAAAATTTAAGAATAGCAGCGACTATAACAATGAGACTATGAAAGAATTTATCCAGAAAATTAAAGACAGTAACAGCTTTGCAAGTAAATTTGGTGACCTTGGACCTGTTTATGGGAAGCAATGGCGTGACTTTGATAACCGTGGGGTGGATCAGCTTAAAATATTAGTTGAAGGATTAAAAAACAATCCTGACTCAAGAAGACATATTTTAAGTGCTTGGAACCCAGCACAAATAGATCAAATGGCATTACCACCATGTCATTCATTCATTCAGTTTTACGTTATAAATAATAAATTAAGTTGTCAACTTTATCAAAGAAGTGCTGATGTTTTTCTTGGGGTACCATTTAACATTAGTTCTTACGCACTATTTACAATGATGTTAGCACAAGTATGTAACTTAGAACTAGGGGACTTTGTTCATACAATTGGAGATGCTCATATTTACTCTAATCACATTGAGCAAATAAACTTACAGTTATCAAGAAAAGTATTCCCGTTACCTACTATGAGAATCAATCCTAATGTAAACTCTATTTTTGATTTTAAATACGATGATTTTGAACTTGTTGATTATAAAAGTCACGAGTCTATTAAAGGTAAGGTGGCTGTATAATGTTAAGTTTAATTGTAGCTTTTGATAAAAACCAAGTAATAGGAAAAGATAACGCTATGCCTTGGCATTACCCTGAAGACTTAAAATACTTTAAAAAAACAACCCTAAATCATAAAATTATAATGGGAGCAAATACTTTTAACTCTATTCTGAATTACTTAAATCACCCATTTTCTAATCGTCATAGTTTAATAGTCACTGATATGAAATTTGATAAAACGTACGAAAATGTAACCTACTATGATAACCTTGAAGATATTATCAATGAATTTGAAAATTCAGGTGAAGAAGTATTTGTTGCCGGCGGAATGAGTATTTATAATCAAATGATTGACCACTGTCAAAAACTATATATTACTCATATTGATAAATCATTTAATGGTGACGCTTTTTTCCCAAAATTCAATTACAATGAGTTTACTAAACTATCTAGCAATAAATTAGGTGACCTCGATTTTTGTGTATATGAAAGAAAACAAAATGTTTAGTTTAAGACTTGGACTTGCGTATGTAAGAATGTATCTTACAACATCACTTTATAAGCGTAAACTAGGAAAAGATAAGCAAAGAGATATCAAGAAGACTATTGCTATTGCAAATCAAATTTTTAAAGACACCCATGTTGAAACTTATGTAATTGATGCTAATAATATTCCAAATGAAAATGGAATTATGTATGTTGCAAACCATCAATCATCATATGATATTTATGCATTTTTTGTTATTTTGCAAAGGCAACTTGCTTTTATTGCAAAAGAAGAATTTAGAAAGTACTTTAATATTGGGTATTATATTGAAGCGTTAGGTGGTATATTAATTGATCGATCTGATGTAAAAAGTCAAATTAAATCTGTAAGAGAACTTACTAAAAGATTAGAAAACGGTACAAATGTTTGTGTATATCCAGAGGGTACTAGAAGAACTGATGGCAGCATAGGAGAATTTAAGTCTGGAACTTTTAAAATGGCAATTAAGAGTAAATGTAAAATTGTACCAATCACGTTTTTTGAAAACTATAATGCCCTAAAAACAAAAAAAATCAAAGCAAAAGTAAACAAAGTTATTAATTATGAGGAATACAAAGATATGTCTACAAGCGAACTAAGTGATTATGTAAAAAATATTATTCAAAATGATTTAAATAAAGGATTTGATTTAAACAATGCAAAAATTATTAAAGTTCTTTAGCATCTTGATATTGACCTTATTATTAAGTGCATGCAGTTTTGTAAATATCCACAAAATAACTTTGATGTACACTGACGCTCTTACATTAGAAAATCCAGTTCAATACCCTAAATATATTGAAGTAAATAAAGATTATTTTAATGATGAACTCAATAAAGAACTTTGTCAAACTCTTTTAACAAGAACTACAACTAAAGAGGTTGAATTTTCATCTAAACAGTCCTCTAAACTATACGAAAGCCTAAATAATTTTAGAAAAAAACATGTGAATATAATCTTGATTGACGCAAATGAATCTAGTAATAGTGCGAAAATAAAAGTATCTATAACTGATTCGTATGAGTTACTAATTAACGAAATAAGGGAAAATCTAACTATTGAGACTACTGAAGTAGATTATACTGAAATGATATATGAATCTCTTATTCATAGTATTGATAATGCAAAAAGAAGCGATTATGTAGAAATGACGATTGAATTTAAAACTGATGAAGTGACTGGAAAATATTATATCAGCGAAAATTCCCAAAAAGTTCTCTTAGAATTTATATTAGGAATAAAATGAGATATCTAATATTTTCCTTTATTTTAAACTAGTAATAATGTATAATTATAATGTATACGTATAATAGTGGTTAATGGTCCACGAGTTTCTACCTCACATCCTAATGTGAGACTACGCACGTTCTTTATGTGTGCATTAGAAACTCTAAACGAGTTTTTTTATTTGTATTATAGGAGGGAATATGAAAAAAATTTCAAATTATTTTAAAATCAATGAAAGACATACGACAATTAAAACAGAATTTTTAGGTGGGTTTACAACGTTTTTAGCAATGTCATACATTCTATTTGTAAATCCAGATGTACTTGCTGCTGCTGGAATGGACTTTGGAGCAGTATTTACTGTAACTGCACTTGCTGGAGCTATTGGAACACTTATTATGGGGTTATATGCTAACTTCCCTGTTGCTCTTGCACCTGGAATGGGAATGAACGCATTTTTCTCGTTTTCAGTTGTTATTGGGCTTGGGATCCCTTGGCCTACTGCGCTTGCTGGAATTTTCTGTTCTGGAATGTTATTTGTAATAATTAGTTTCTCAGGATTACGTGAATTAATTATTAATGCCATCCCTTTATCACTTAAATATGCAGTTGGTACAGGAATTGGATTTTTTATAGCATTTATTGGATTTAAAAATGCTGGAATTATTGTTGCAGATGAAGCAACTTTTGTTACATTCACTTCTTTTAGTGACCCAGAAACATTAAATAGTACTATTCTTGCAATAATCGGTTTATTAATTACAATTGTCTTATATGTTAAAAAAGTTCCAGGTGCAATATTTCTAGGAATGATCGTGACTGCAATTATTGGAATATTCATGGGTGAAATTGCGATACCCACTCAAGTTATTTCAGCGCCACCAAGTATAGCACCAACATTTGGAGCAATGTTTGGACCATTAAAAGATCCAAGCACATATAACATTACATTTCTAATAGTAGTTATAACATTTTTATTTGTAGACTTTTTTGATACTGCTGGAACATTAATTGCAGTAGGAACTAATGCTGGCTTAATTGATGAGGAAGGTAAACTTAAAAATAGCCAAAGAGCCCTACTTGCCGATTCTACTGCTACACTTGTTGGAGCTGTTCTTGGTACTAGTTCTACTACTGCATTTGTTGAATCTCTTACTGGAGTAAAATCTGGTGCTAGAACTGGATTAGCAAGTGTATTTACAGCAATGTTTTTACTCCTTGCACTATTCTTTTCACCATTATTAAGTGTTGTAACTTCTGCAGTAACTGCGCCAGCTTTAATTATGGTAGGGGCACTTATGGTTACATCATTTGGTAAAATAGACTGGTCAGATATTGCAATTACTATCCCAAGTTTTACAACAGTAATAATTATGACACTTGCATATTCAATTGCTGATGGACTTGCTGCTGGATTTATTCTATATGCTTTAATAATGGTGGCTACAAACCGTGCAAAAGAAGTTCACCCAATTATGTATATGTTATCAATCCTATTTGTAATATACTTTATAATTTAAAAACTATATTATGATATAATCCCCATAAAGTAAGCCGTTAATAAAAGAGTTATACTCTATAATTAATCAAGAACTTTAAGGGGTTTTTCTTTGGATAAAAAGGAGGATTTTTAAAATGTTTCCATAAATTAAATACTTAAAATTGTCCAAAATCTGGATTTAATTCTCATGAAGAAGAAATCAAGGGGATTAGATTGAAAAATGAATATTTAATATCAGCCTCACTAAAAATAACAGTATGGAAATCTTTACTCAAATATGTAAAAATACATAAACTAGTGTAATAATAAACTTATATAAACAAAACTCAATACATTTAAGATTTTTTTACTGTATAGTTAACAGATATATATTTATTACAGACTTTCTTATTTGCGTATAAATTTTAATCTAAGTGCATTAAGCACTACTGACACAGAACTAAAACTCATTGCTAGTGCTGCTATCATTGGATTTAATAAAATATTAAATGGTAAAAAAAGTGCTCCTGCTGCAACTGGTATCAATACTGCATTATAAATAAATGCCCAAAATAGATTTTGCTTAATGTTTCTCATAACACTGCGACTCAATTTTATACTAGTTACCACATCTAATAAATCACTTTTCATTAATACAACGTCAGCCGATTCAATTGCAATATCTGTTCCAGCACCAATTGCAATTCCAACATTCGATCTTACAAGTGAAGGAGCGTCATTAATTCCATCCCCTACCATTGCAACTTTTCTCCCTTGATCTTGTTTTTCTTTTACAGCATTATCTTTTTCATCTGGCAAAACTTCCCATATTACACTTGAAACCCCAACCTGTTTCCCTATTGCTTTTGCAGTTAATTGATTATCACCAGTTAACATTATAACTTCTATTTTCATACTTTTTAACAAATTAATTGCTTTAGCACTATTTTTTTTAACAGTATCAGCTACCGCAATTAATCCAAGACATACATTATCTCTTGCAAAATATAGTACGGTTTTCCCTTCGCTACTTAAATTAAATCCTTCGTTTTTAAATCTATCAATATTTATTTTTGAGCTATTCATAAGATTAGCATTTCCAGCATAACATACTTTATTATCAACAATAGCTTTTATCCCCCTACCGTCTAAGTTTTCAAATTCTTCGATCTCTTTTAGATTAATATTAGCTTTGGCTGCGTAATCAATTATAGCATTAGCAAGTGGATGTAAAGAATTATTTTCTATCGTGTATGCTAACTCCATTAATTCTTTTTCTTGATGATTAAACGTAATTACATCAGTAACTTGTGGTTTCCCCTTAGTTATAGTTCCCGTTTTATCAAGAAATATTGTATCTATTTTATTTAATTCTTCAAGTGCAGAAGCAGACTTTATTAAAACTCCTGATTTTGCACCTTTTCCTGTACCTACCATTATTGCAGCTGGAGTTGCAAGCCCTAAAGCACATGGACAAGAAATTACTAATATGGAAATACCAATTGACAATGCAAATTCAAAATCATAACCAAAACTTACCCAAATAATCATTGCTACAATAGCTATAACAACAACAGCACCAACAAATATTCCACTAACTTTATCAGCAAGTTTAGCAATTGGTGCTTTAGAAGATGTAGCTTCATCAACAAGACTAATTATTTTAGAAAGTGTTGTATCATCACCAGTGGCACTTACTTCCATAACAAAATATCCACTGGTATTAAATGTTCCTCCAATCACATTCTGTCCAACAGATTTTTCAACCTGCATACTTTCTCCTGTAATTGCTGATTCATCAAGATATCCATTTCCCTTGATAATTACTCCATCAATTGCAACTGCTTGTCCCGCCTTTACAACAATGCAATCTCCCACTTTTAAATCCTCTGTAAAAACCTCTGTTTCTTTACCATCTTTTAATATAATTGCAATATTGGGTGCAAGCTCCATCAATTTAAAAATTGCTTCCGATGTTTTGCCTTTTGCTTTTGCTTCAAGAAATTTCCCTAGAGTAATAAGTGTTAAAATTGCTCCTCCTGATTCAAAATACAGACTCATCATATATTTACGCACAATTTCTAAATCATTATAAGTATTTCCCCAGTATATTTTATATACTGCATATATTCCATAAATAATAGCAGCAGATGATCCAAGTGCAATTAATGAATCCATGTTTGGCATCATTTTATATAAATTTTTAAAGCCTGAAATAAAGTACTTTTTGTTTATAAATACAATTGGTAATACTAATAATAATTGAACTAGTGCAAACTTCATTGCATTTTCCATTCCAGATAAACCTTTTGGAATTGGAAAACCGAGCATTTCTCCCATTGCAATATAAACAAGAGGAATTGTAAAGATTATTGATAAAACAAGTTGCTGTTTTAACTTGTTTAACTCACTATCTATTCCATTATTTTTAACGTCTAAATTTTTTACCTTAAATCCAAGATTTTCAACTTCTTTAATAATTTTATTTAAATCCAGACTATCATCATAATCAACACTCATTATATTTTTTAGTAAATTTACATTTACTTCTCTTATACCATCAAGTTTTTCTACTGTACTTTCTATTTTTGCTGCACATGAAGCACAACTCATACCTGTTATTTCTAATTTTTTTCTCATAATAATCTCCTTTCATTTACTATGCATTTCATTTGCATATTTATATCGTATCATATATACTTTTAATAACAAGAATGCACTTTTTAGTAAGGTAGTTACTAAATTGTTACTAGGAGATTAAATATGAATGATAATATATGTCCAGTTTCACATACACTAAATTTAATAGGTGGAAAGTATAAACCATTAATTTTATGGCATTGTAGCAGTGTAAAACGTTTTAATGCCCTTAGAAAATTAATTCCAACTGCATCTGCAAAAGTACTTACAAGTCAATTAAGAGACCTTGAAAATGATGGACTGATCAGTAGAAAAGTATACCCTGTTGTTCCACCAAAAGTAGAATATACTCTTACAAAAAAAGGGCGAACAATTTACCCAATATTAGAATTAATGTATAGCTGGGGAGAAGCCCAATTAAAAAGCAGTGGTAAATGTCCAAACTGCTCTATGAAGGATTAGATTATATTTAAATATATGAAGTATATTCCTAATATCAAAATAGATGGTATCATATAGATATATTTATTTGTATGTTTATAAAATTTAAATGTGACTGTAAGTATAATTGTATTAACCATTCCAAAAGCAACTAAGATCATCGTATCCATATTAAAATATAACATAATACTTTTTGCAGTTAATATATCTAATATAAATAAGACAAAGAAATTAAATAAATTGGAAGATAACACTGAACTAATTGCAACATTATATTGTCGCATTCTCATTAGAACTATTGCACTAACAAATTCTGGAAGGGATGTGCTTGCTCCAAGTAAAATACTTCCTGCAAGTGATGCACTTAAATTCAAGTCATACATTACAAGTTCAACAACCTTAGCAAGTAATGAACTGGAAACAATTAACACTACTGCAAAGCAAAAAGAACTAAAAAATTTTTTTTTCACTGCAGTTTTTGTTGCAAATGTATCTTCAACTACATCATCAGAATCATCAAGGGATTTTATACTCAAAACATATATAATTAATATTAAAACTGTAGTCAACGATAATCTAAAGTCAAATCCTAGACTCGCAAACTGCAATAATGTAAAACTAGTTATAATAACAATGTAAATGGAAATAATAAAATACATTATTTTATTAATATTTTTACCCAACTTATTAAAAGCCATGTAACTAATAAAAGCAAGATTTGCAACAACAACTATATTATAATTAAATAAATTACTTCCTAAAATACTTGAAATAGCTAATTCTTCTTGTTTAATTAAAACAGATGTAATACCTGAAATAAGTTCTGGAAGCGATGTTGTAGCAGCTAAAATAAATCCGACAATTGCCCCAGATATTTTAGTGTTCTTTTCAAACCAATCGGCGTTATTAGATAATTTAATAGCAAAAAATACTACTACAGCAGCACAAACAAAAAACAGTAGTAAATTCATTAATCATTACCTACATAGTAATGATCTTTATTTATTGATATAAAGTAAACAATTACATTATCAAACCCATTGTTTTGTAAAAATTTTTTTAATAGTATGACTACACTTTCTTCAACAGCTTTATCTCTATTCATCCATTCAATTCTAATATATGCAGTATTATCCTCACCAACGAATCTTTCACTAGAAATTATTGTATGAATATTTTCTAAACTAGCAGAAGTTATTTCGCTAAAGTCATTTAAATGTTCTTTTCTAAAATTTAAAACTGTGTCATTATCTACGTTAATAAAATTTATATATGGCATACAATCACCTCTTTAGTATTATAACATAGTTTATTAAACAAATCTATTTTACAAGATTTATATTTGCTAATACTAACCTATCATACGATAATAATATATTTTTCTACTTATTATCTAAAACTATTAGTTTTTCAATTTTAATATCAACCATTTCATTTAATTTAAAACTATCATTAGTTGAGATTACTTTTAACTCAATATGTTCGTTTATTAAATAATATTTAATGTATTCTCCTAAAAATTGTTTTTTTACAATTTTGTAATTTTCACCTCTATAAATCTCTATATGATGATAATTAATAATTATAGATTGGTTTTTATAACCAAATATTTCCCCCTTATCTTTATCAATAATATTGAATATTGATAAAAACTTAGCAACACTTAAATTTTTGGGTTCACCATAAATACATTTAGGGCTGTCGTAGGCTATAATTTTAGTATCGTTTAATATAGCAACCCTATTTGACATACTAAAAGCTTCTTCTCTATCATGCGTAACCATAATTGTTGTAGTATTTAACTGCTTAACAATATCATATACAAAGTCCATCATAGTTTTTTTTATGTGCGAATCAAGTCCAGTAAACGGTTCATCTAGTAATAGAATTTGTGGATCAATAATTAAAGCTCTTGCAAGTGCCACTCTTTGCTTCTCTCCACCACTAAGTTTTAACGGAAAATAATTTGCTCTATTCTCTAAGTCAATAACTTTAAGCATTTTTCCTACTCTCGTTGAAATTTCTGATTTTGCTAACTTTCTAACTTTCAACCCAAAAGCAATATTATCGTAAACATTCATATGTGGAAATAATGAATAATCTTGAAATACAATTGCAATATCCCTTAAATTTGGCTTCAAAAAAGTAATATCTCTATCATTGACAAAAATCGTTCCACTATCAACAGATTCAATTCCTGCAATTAAATTTAATAGTGTAGACTTCCCGCTTCCACTTTTTCCAACTAATGAGATAAATTCTCCATGATTAACTTCTAAATTAATTTCATCAAGAATTTTCAAATCTTTAAAACTCTTGCTAAGATTATTTATTTTTAAATTTCCCATACAATCACCATTTAATTCTTTCTAAAGATTTTTGAACAGCCACTAATATTAAGTAGGCTAGGATAGATATCATAATTGTAAAAACACTATAAACTGAAGCCATTTTATAATTTCCATATCTTATAAATGGAACTAACATTGTAGTAAGTGTTAACACTTTACCTCCACCAATAATTAATGTTGTTACATATTGACTAATTGAAACTGTTATTGCAAAAAATAGACTGATTAGAATCCCATTTTTTACTAGTGGTATTGTTATAAACTTCATAGTTTGAAAATTGCTTGCTCCAAGACATCTTGCCGTTTGTTCCCTTTTCATACCAACTATTTCAAAATAATCCATCATAATTCTTATTACGTATGGTATGGCAAAGAAAGAATGGATTAGACTAACTCCAATAATCGTGCTATCTATATGTAGTTTAATCATATTGATATGCGCTATTGATACTATAGTAAATGAGGGTATAATTAATGGTAATAACACTGCTAACATAATTAAATTTTTATATTTAAAATTGTAGTGTGCTAACCCCTTTGCACAAAAAGTTCCTACAACTAGGCTAATTATACTAGAAAGTAATGCTACTATTAATGATGTCATAAATATACCTATTCCATTGTCATAATAACATCTAATAAAATTCTCAAGTGTCAATGATTTAGGTAATATGTCTGGGAAAATCCAATTGGAAAAGAATGCAAAACAGACTGTAATTACTACAGGTATAATACAAATTATTGATAAACTTATTACAATTATTTTAGTAATCAATAGTCCTAGTTTCATTGCTTTTCTCCCTTTTTTTTATAAATAAATATAGAATTGCTATACTAATACATAGTATAATAACATTAATTACCATAGCTAATGGTTTTTGTTCAACACTTGGACTGCTATAATATTTATATGCCATCAAACTTAAACTTTCATACTTGGGATTTCCTAAAATAAATGGCACTTCAAAAGAACCAAAGTTAAAAGCAAAGCATAAAAATCCTACAGAATAGATTGTAGTCTTTATTCCTGCAATGATTATTTTAAAAATAATTATCGTATTATTTGCACCTAGTATTTTTGCAATTTTAATAAGATTATTTCCCCTTTTTAATAAAGTGCTGTATACAATCAAAAATACAAACGGAACTTGTTTTAATAAATACACTAGCATTATTCCAATTCCATATTTATCATAGATGAATAATGGAAATGCATTTGGGTTATTAATAATCCCGGTATTAAATAATATTCGCGAAATTATTCCTGTTTGCATAAATATTAATATTACTACAAATGTACAAATTGAATATGATATAATATTTGGTAGCAATAATACTTTGAATCCCCTAAAAATTCTTTGACAATTCAAATATACAATTGACGCTAGTAACACTCCTATTGTCACTGACAAAAATGTTGGTATAACCCCCAAATAAATTGTGTATAGTAAGGATTTATAAAAGTTTACATCAGTTAAAATTTTTATGTAATAATCAAAAGTAATATTTGTTTTAGTATACTCAAAAATACCAAAACTTGATTTTAACACTTCAATTAATCCTAAACCAAATATTAAAGTGAAAAAAAACAGAAATGGTATTAATAATTTGATAATTCTTTTGTTACTACTTATTTGTTTAATACTTCTTCTTCCCATAATTCATCGATTATCACCGTCTTATTTCCAGAAACTTCTGGTAAATTATTTTTAGTTATTTCATCTAATTTTATATTTTCTCCAAATGAGTTATAAACTTCGTCAAATAATTTTTTATCCGATTTCTCAAGTTTATCGTAGGTTAGCACCGTTAAATCTCCCCAATTATTTATATCCAATTTTGAAGACTGCGCTGCTGCAGATAAAATAAAGTTTAATACTTGATGTGATTTATCCTTATTATCACTATTAAACGGAATTGCTAAATAGTGTGAATTAGAAATGTTTCCATTCTTAAAAACAAATGATTCACTTGTTTTTGGAAAAGTTCCATCACTAATATTTCTAGGTCCTAATAGTGCTGTATAACTCATCGTTAACCCTAGTTGTGAATCCCCATACATTTTTTGCATAACTGCTTCTTCTTTAGGATAAGTTTTACCTTCTTGCCATAGATATGGTTCTATAGCATTTAAGTAATCAAATACTGGTGTTAATAACTTTCTAAGTTCTTCCTTATCTTCACTTGATTGGTCAATTTTTTCATACCCAATTATATCATAGGCAACATTTCTAATAAATGCACTCCCAGTAAAATCTGGCACAGCAGGATATGTTATAACCCCAGGATTGTCTTTTGCTACTTTCATTAATTCATCTGTATTTGAAAACGTTGGAATAATTTTTGTATTTGCCACAAAAGTAAATTGTGCTATTCCATATGGAACCTCTAAATTACTGATTTCTTCTCCAAAGTCAGTTTTTAAGTATGAAGCATTTTCATCAATATTCTTTGAATAATTAGGAATTTTTTTTAAATTAATTTCACTAAGTACATCATATTCCTTTGCTTTTGCAAAATTTGCTCCATTAATCCAGACTATATCTGCCTCTCCAACTTTTTTATCAGCTTCTTTTTCATTAGCAAGCATTGTTATAATATCTGGAGCATCCATTACTACTCGCTCGAAATTAATATTATACTCTTTTTTCAATGTATCTTTTACATAAGTATCAAGCCAAGTGTTAATCTTTACATCTCCTGACCATCCATAAAATCTAATTGTAGTTGCAGTTTTTTCCACTTTTTTACTACATCCTGCCACTAAACTAATTGTTAATAGTACTAAAACTATTTTTTTTATCATGTTTATTTCTCCTTTAAATATTGATAAGTTTGAATAAATCTTTGTATAGCAGTCATTAAAATTAATCCTGCAAAAATGCTTAGTATATATACACCATAATCTTTAAAAACTATGGCTAGTGTGATAAAAATAAATCCTTCTGTTCTTTCCGCAATCCCTACTTGATAGTAGAACACCTTTTCACTATCTTCCCTTATTAAGTTTCCAGAAGTTAAAAATATTGTCATAGACAAAATTATCATTGCAAAAACTACTCCAGTAATCACATATAAATTGGGATTAATATAAGCAAGTGCAATTAACATTGATATTTCTACAACCCGATCAAATGTAATATCTAAAAATCCGCCTAATTTAGATTTAGTATTACTAAGTCTTGCAACAGTTCCATCAAGAGCGTCAAAAAGACCAGAAACCCAAAGCGTTACAACACTAAGGTATACGTAATTTAAAATCAAAAACAAAGTAGCAATTAGTCCAAAGATTAGAGCTAAATAAGTTATTGTAATTGCACTAATGTTTTTGCTAATTAAAATTCTAGCACCGTAATTTAAAATAGGTTTTACATTGTTTTTCATTTTAGAATCTAACATCAAACCACCAAATTACTTTTCTACCCAATTACTTGTACTTGCAATTACATCTTCTCTTAATTTATCATCGACTACACCTGTGCTTGCTTTACTTGCAACATATGACCATTCAGTCCAAGAACCATCATAATTATATACATTTTCATATCCTAAAGCATTTTTTAACAATTCATATGTAAATGCACTCTTAACACCAGAATGACACAATGTAATAATTTTCTTACCTTCAAACTCTCCATAAATTGATTTCAATTCTTCTAATTTTTTTAGCATTGTTTCATCATCTACAGCATTAGTCCATTCTATCCAGTGGCTACCTTTGATTGTTCCACCCCCGTATCCACCTTTTTTAATTTCGTATTGATTAAATTCTTGATCACTTCTAGCATCAATGATTATCCAATCATTTGGATTTTTTACAGCTTCTAATACCATTTCAATATCAGCATATCCTAAATTAGCATCATAATCACTCGCTCTATAGTCAGATTTTTTTGCTTTGATATCGCTTATTCTAGTTGCATCACCAGTCTCCATATCAGCACCAGTCCATGCATTTATTCCACCGTCTAATATTCTAACATTTTTATGATTTAAACTTTCAATTTGCCATGCAAATCTTCCTGCATCAACATGGGCATTTGCTGAGTAAATAACAATTTTAGAATTTTTAGTTGCCCCTGCTTTTGACAAAATATTTTCAATAACTTCTTTATCAAATCTTGCTCCAGTTAAAGTATCACTAACTAGTTCACTACTACCACTTCCACTATAATCGTTTCGCCAAACTAAATAAGCGCCCTCAATATTCTTTACTGTAATGTTAGTTTTGTCAATAACACCAAATATTATCAAATCATCTTCACTTTTAATCATATTATCTACTTCATTAACAGAGATATACTTATCTGTAGCATATTCTTCAAGTTTTAAATCTTGCTCATCTTTTTCAAAATCAGCTTTAGAATTACATCCTGAAATCCATGATAATAAGATCAATACTACTATTAATATCTTTAATTTTTTCATATATTCACCTCAATTAATTATCTAAATCAATTCCCTTTCTTTTAGCCAAATATTTAGGAACTAATGATACTAAAAATAATACTACTCCAGCAATAGTAAATTTAATCAACAAATCAAAACTCACCCCATTTTTTATAATTTCTCCTGCCATAAATGCATAGATAAACGCCCCCGGTGCCATACAAATTAATGTAATAAGTGCATAAATGGAGAATTTAATTTCAGTTATTCCGTAGGCATAGTTTTGCACATTGTATGGAAAAATTGGGACCAGTCTTGTTAAAATTAAAAAATTTGCCCCATTTTTTCTAGTTCCTTCTTCTACCTTTTTAAATATAGCGTTATCTTTAAATTTATTCTTAATTAAATCTCTAGCTAAGTATCTGGCGATTATAAATGATACACAAGCTCCCATTGTTGACCCAGTAAGAGCAAGAATCGCTCCCTTAACAGGTCCAAAAGCCATTCCTGCCATTATGGTAAATATTGATGCTGGCAACATAAATACTGAGACTAAAACATACAATAATATATATATTATATATCCGATAACTCCAAATCCATTAAAAAAGTCCTGCATCGCACTAACATTTTTAATGAAGTCTAAAAAGCCTGTTTTCCACGCAACAAAAAAACCAGCAATTAATATTACAATAAAAATTACTAATGGTATAAACTTTCTTCTTTCTTTCATAAACACCCCTATTTATATTTATGTCTAACTCTAGTTTTGGTTAAAGACACATATTTTTAACTATAACAAACATATTGTAAAATATCTATTTTATAAAAATTATACTTTCAAAAGAATATATACAATTCTCATTTAATATATTGTACTAAGTAAAAAACCGTACTAAATACCCTATTTAGTTTTACTTTTTTGTCAAGTTGGAAAATAATGCATCTAATCCCCTCCTAAATGTATTATACATACTTATTTAACAGTTGTCCATATTAAAATATAATTAACTTAGGTTTTACTTCCTTTTATCATTAAAATACGTAATTATAGCAAGTACACAGGGAACAATGGAATATATCAAATACTTAATATCCTGTAATACGTATGCAAAACTACATAATAATGATGCTGTAAATACAAATGCAATAATTTTTAATGCTGTCTCTCTTTTCATCTTATTTTCTCCTTTAATTCACTCAATTTATTTAATGCCTCGATTGGACTTAAATTATTAATATCTAACTTTGATAAAGTTTTTTCTACTTCACTTTCTACTTTTATATACTCAAACTTAACCTGACTTTCTTCATGATTGACTGACTCATAGTGCTTTAGTGCTTTATAGCTAGCACCAATAATCGCATTTGGAAGCTTGGCAAGCTTGGCAACATATATTCCATAACTTTTTGAAGCTGCACCATTTACAATACGATGCTTAAATGTAATCTCTCCATTCTCTTCTAATACGCTTGCATGAACATTAAAAATTATCTTATTCTCCAAACTTGTTAATTCATGGTAATGTGTAGAAAATAAAGTTTTAGCACAAACATTTTTACTCATATATTCAATAATTGCATGACTTATACTCATTCCATCATATGTAGATGTTCCCCGCCCAAGTTCATCAAAAATTATTAATGAATTTCTACTAGCATTTTCAATAGCGTAGTTTGCCTCTAGCATTTCTAGTAAAAACGTGGACTTCCCGCTACTTAAATCATCCTTTGCCCCAATTCTTGTGTAAATTGCATCGAAGACCATTAAGTTTGCGTAGTCACAAGCAACATATCCTCCCATTTGTGCCATAATAGCACAAATAGCAACTTGACGCATATAT
Source organism: Bacilli bacterium (assembly GCA_047975285.1). Classification (GTDB taxonomy): domain Bacteria; phylum Bacillota_I; class Bacilli_A; order JBKEDG01; family JBKEDG01; genus JBKEDG01. Next base: position 45,685 of record JBKEDG010000031.1, read on the forward strand.
GTTGACTTACCACTCATATTAGGTCCAGTAATTAACATCATATTCTGATCACTTGCAAATGTAACATCGTTTTCAACAAAAATTGTATTTGTAGCTTTTTCAACTACAGGATGCCTGCACCCCTTTATATCAATAATCTCATTATTATTAAAAGTAGGAGCAACTAACTTCTCACTATCTGCAACATAGGCAAGTGAAGTAAGACAGTCAACCATTGCAATAGTAATAGCACTTTTTTGAATTTTTGAAATATTATCTTTTATGAAATTTCTTATTTCAATAAATAGTTCATACTCCATTGTGATTAACTTAGAATCAACATTTAGAATCATCTCTTCTTGTTCTTTTAATTCACTTGTTATAAATCTTTCTCCATTAGTTAGAGTTTGTTTTCTTTCATAACCATATTCATCTTTTATCAAGTGCAAATTACTATTACTAACTTCAATAAAGAATCCAAACACCTTGTTATACTTAACTTTCAAATTCTTAATTCCAGTCCTTGCTTTTTCTCTTTGCTCTAAATCAATTAGCCATTGCTTACCATTTAATGCAATATCTTTTAATTCATCAAGTGAACTATTATAGTTGTGTTTAATTAGCTTACCTTCTCTTAATGTAATTGGAGCGTCACTAGAGATCGAATTCTCAAGCAAATGTACAATATCTTCAAACTCTTCAATTTCTAAACCAATTTTAGCCAATTTTAATAACTCATTTATTCTTGGAAGTTTAACAAGTGAAGATTTAAGCCAAAGTAAATCTCTCGCATTTGCACTTCCCACACTAATCTTAGCACAAATTCTTTCTAAATCGTACACATCTTTTAAAGTTTTTTGTAAATCACTTAATACAATAAAATTTTCAATTAAATTTCTGATAATAGTTTGACGATATTCTATTGATTTTAATTCTCTAAGGGGATGCAATATCCAACTTCTTAACATTCTACTTCCCATTGCAGTAGAGGTCTTATCTAAATACCAGTAAAGTGATCCAAACTTTTCCTCATTTCTAGTAGTTTTTATAAGTTCAAGTGTTTCTACTGCATTTAAATCTAATTTCATTTTTAAGTCATCTACAATAGTTTCTGCAGGTTTTAAATGTTTTAATTTATTTGCATACAATACTTCAATATATGAAACAAGTGTATCAATACAAGTATGAAAAATCGGATCACAGTTATTATACATTGAATCATGTTTACTTATATTATGACAACTACTAATAACAAATTGTTTTGAAATATCTAAATCAGTAACTACTTCCTTAACATCATTTTTTATGAGTTCTGGTTCTACCTTACCATTAATAATTTTACAAAATAACTCCCCAGTAGAAATATTTGTATAACACAAAACATTCTTATCTTTCTCTTTAATATAGCAACCTACTGACGCTGTATTAACACAATCTTTAATTATTGTACCTGGTGTAATTATCTGGACAATACCACGCTTAACAAGTTTTGTAGTCCCAGCCTCCTCTAATTGCTCTACAATTGCTACTTTGTAACCTTTTTCAACAAGTTTTTCTAAGTAGTTTAAATAACTATGTGCAGGAACTCCACACATTGGAATTCTCTTATCTAATCCAGCCCTTTTACCAGTTAAGGCAATTTCTAATTCAGCACTTACAAGTGTTGCATCTTCAAAAAACATTTCATAAAATTCGCCTAATCTAAAAAAAATTATTTTATCAATATTTTGCAATTTTATATCAACATACTGTTTCATCATTGGAGTTAATTTATTTATATCAATATCACTTATCTTCATAATTCACCTACTATCATAAATATACCCATTAAAAGTATTGCTACTGTCACAAACAATTTAAACTGCTGTTCTTTTACTCTATTACTTATCCATAATCCAATATAAGCACCCATTATTACAACTACTCCATATATTAATCCTAGTTTGATGATATCGAGACTTAAATAATCAAAAGAAGTGTATGAAATTAATGCCACAACATTTAATGATAGAAAAATCGTATTAAGCGTAGCCTTATAAACCAGTTTATCCATCTTCAAATTTGAAAAGAATAAGATTAAAGGCGGACCACCAACACCACTTATACCATTAAGTATCCCACATACTAAACCAACTAGTAAATAATATCTTTGATAAACATGAAACTTTATTTCTATGTGTAATAAATTAATTAAACTAGATAAAATCAAAATAAATCCTAAAACAATTTTTAAGTACTTTTCATTAACACTACCAGTAAACCAAGCACCAACAATAGTAAATATTATTGCTACACTTATTAACGGTAATAGACTTCTTAACTTAGCATACTTTCGTATCTTTATAAATAGGCTAAGATTTAATAAAAAACTAAATATTACATTTAAATAAATTATCTGATGAAGTGGTAAAAAACAGGCAAGCAGCGGAATTAACACAAGTGAGAAACCAAAACCACAAAACCCCTGTATTATTGAACAAATTATAATAATTAATGTAATCAGTAAATTTTCCATCATTTGAAGCTCCTATTAGTATAAAAAAACATTTTAAAATTGACACATATACAATACTATGATACCATAATATTTAGTAAGAAGTAACAAAAATATTAAAAATATAAAGGAGATCATATGAAATTATCAAAAAGAATTTTAAACATGCAAGAATCACCCGTAAGAAAGCTTGTTCCTTATGCTACTGAAGCAAAAAAGAATGGTAAAAAAGTGTATCACTTAAATATTGGTCAACCTGATATTGCTACACACGAATCATTTATGAATAGTATTAGAGAATTTGATCAAAAGGTTATTGCTTATGCAAATTCTCAAGGTCTTGATACTCTAGTTGATGCAATTATTGATTACTATAAAAACTTTAATATCAACTACAATAGTGAGGACGTTCTTATTACAACAGGTGGAAGTGAAGCATTACTGTTTTCAATTATTAGTATTTGTGACCCTGGTGATGAGGTTCTAGTACCTGAACCATTTTACACAAATTATAATGGATTTGGTGCATGTGTAAACGTAGGAGTAAAACCAATTACAACAAAAGCAGAAGATGGATTTCATCTTCCTTCAAAAGCTGAAATTGTTTCTAAGATAACTCCCAAAACAAAAGCAATGATTTTTTCAAATCCTGGTAACCCTACAGGGGTTGTCTACACTAAAAAAGAATTAGAAATGTTAATTGAAATTGCAAGAGAACATGATTTATTTATTATTAGTGATGAAGTATATCGTGAATTTACATATGATGGAGAAAAGGCTATTAGTATGGGAACATTTACTGATGATGATGAAAGAATTATCCTAGTTGACTCAGTAAGTAAAAGATATAGTGCATGTGGTGCAAGAATTGGATGTATCACTTCTAAAAATAGAGAATTTATGAAAAATGCAATGAAACTTTGCCAAGGAAGATTATGTGTTGCAACCCTTGATCAAGTTGGTGCAACTCAACTTTATAAATTACCTCAAGAATATATTCAAGAAATTCATAGTGAATATAATAAGCGTAGAGACATAGTATATAACATGGTTAAAGAAATGGATGATGTTATTTGCAGAAAACCTCACGGTTCATTCTACTTAATTGCAAAATTACCAGTAGAAAATGCTGAAGACTTTGTTATATGGATGCTAACTAAATTTGATCTTGATGGAGAAACAGTAATGCTATCTCCTGCAGAAGGATTTTATGCTACTCCTGGACTTGGTAAGAATGAGGTTCGCATAGCATATATGCTGAATACAAAAGAGTTAGAACGTGCAATGCATATCTTTAGCGAAGGTCTAAAGCAATACCGAAAACTACATTAACAATTAAACTCAATGTATTTGAAATACATTGAGTTTTTATTATCTAATCATTAGTGATATAGCATATTAATACTCTATTTCTTACAAGTTTTAGGCTAATAATTTTAAAGTATTTTGAGGAATTTGCATCAACAATAGTAAAACACATAAATTATTTACAGTAAACCAATATCAATTAAATTGATTACATAATAAAAATTCTTCAATAGTAGATATTATAATTCTACATATGAAGAATCTTAATTGGTTTATAAGGCAATGTGTATGTTTCAATTTTCTTACCTCTAATACCCTGCTTATCTCTAATAATTAATCTTTTATTAGTAAAAATTGCTCTAAAACTTAAATTAGGTGTGTTTTCACCATTTTTTATAATTTTACTTCTACTACTTCTCCATCTGGTCCAGGAGTTTCTTTTAAATATTTTTGAATTTCTAGGAACGCCTCTTCTTTTCCAGGTTTACAAGCTTTTAAATTTATTTCGTTTGCAACAACCTTTTCAGCCATTCCCATACATCCAGGACATCCACATGCACCACAGTTATAACCAGGTAGCATATCATTTACAGTGATTATTCTCTTATCTGCTTCAACGTGAAATACTTTAGTAGCAATTGCAAGTCCAAGTCCAAGAATAGCTCCAATTCCAGCAAGTAATACTAATCCATAAACCATTATATAAGTCCTCCTAGCCCAATAAATGCAAGTGACATACAACCTGCAACTACTAGAGATATCGGAACTCCCTTGAATGCAATAGGGATATCTAAATTATCTAAACTCTCACGAATCGATGAGAATGCAAACATTACTAAACCAAATCCAAAAGCTGTTCCTAATGTTGTTGCAATTACAAGTCCAAATACTGCAATACTACTTGCTCCTGGCACTTCTATTAATACGTTTGAATTTGCTACACCTAATATTGCACAGTTAGTAGTAATAAGTGGTAAATATACCCCAAGTGATTTATATAATGATGGTGAATGTTTCTTTAAAATTAATTCTACTAATTGTACTAATGAAGCAATTATTAAAATAAATGCTATTGTACTTAGAAATTCAATTCCAAGCGGTACAAGTACAAATGTATACAATGGCCAAGTAACAACTGTAGCAATTAACATTACAAATGCAACTGCTGCACTCATTCCAACTGATGCTTCAACCTTCTTACTAACTCCAAGGAATGGACAAATACCAAGAAATTGCATAAGTATTACATTATTAATTAACATTGCTGATATAATAGCTGCTAAAAATGTATAAATAGTCATTATTTATCCCCCTTTTCAATTGCTTCTTTTGCTACTTTTTCTTCTTTTAATTTAGCAGCCTTCTCTTTTGCAATTCTAATCTTCTCTGCCTTAATCGCTTCTGCTTTAGCAAGCTTCTTATTTTTAATTGTTGTAATTACGGCTAAAATCATTCCAAGTGTAACAAACGCTCCAGCAGGAACTCCAAAGAACGTCATCCCAAAATCGCTTGAAAATAACCTTATACTCCCAGAAACTGGAATTGGTAAATATGTACCATATGAAATAGCACCTGTAGCAAGCAACTCTCTACAAAAGGCAATAATTACAATTGCAAGAGTGAATCCAATCCCCATTCCAAGTGCATCAATAAATGAATTAAACACATTATTTTGTGAAGCATATGATTCGGCTCTTCCTAAGATTACACAGTTAACAACAATCAATGGAATGAATACTCCTAAACTATCTGCAAGCGCTCCAGCATAAGCATTTGTTAGCATTTCTATAATAGTAACAAATGCTGCTATAATAACAATAAAGGCAGGAATTCTAATTTCATCTGGAATTAAATTCTTCATCAATGACACTACTATATTTGACCCAATTAAAACCAAAATAACTAATACTCCCATACCCAGTGCTGTTTCAACAAACGCTGTTACAGCAAGCGTAGGACACATACCAAGTAGGAAAACAAATACTGGATTTTCTTTAAATATTCCTTTTAAAAAATTATCTTTAACACTCATAATATCCTCCTACTCTACTTCACTTGCACATTTACTTGCAAGTTCAAATACTAATTTAGATGAATATGTTGCTCCACTTGCTGTATCTGCATCTACTGCACTTGCAGTATCTCCAACATACTGTTTTTTCACATATTCTTGATTTTTTACTTTATCACCAAACCCAGGTGTTTGATTAAAGTTAGAGTACTGAATTCCAACAATATTATTATCAAGATCAAATCCAACTAATGCAGTAATGGTACCATAACCATTTCTTCCACTAGCCTCACATATAACACCTAGTTCTTCATCACCTTTTAAAACTGTTGTCATTTTATCAACATTCTTAGCATCAATTTCTTCATACTCACTCATATCTTCAAACAATTCTGAATACAATTCTAATGTTTGTTCTTGACGATTTTTTTCAATAACTGGTGCAGTAATATTATTAACAATTGAAAGTAACAAAGCGCTAATACCTGAAATAATTGCAAGAGTTAATTCCAAGTTTATTTTAGGATCTAATTTCTTAAACATATATACCTCCTACATTGTCCCTATTAGTACAATTGCAATAAAAATTGCAAGTGTAACTAATATAGTTATAATCCATCCACGAGTAAACTTAGTACTTAACCAACGATGATAATCAATTGAATGTGTAAACATATTCATAATTAAAATTGCAAACAACATTCCTTCTGGATATGCACCAAATACGCGAATTACAAACGTTAGTCCACCAATCGCCATTGCATAAAATACTCTACCCGGTGCTGTAATTGGTGCTGTAACAGGATCAGTTACCATGAACATTGCACCAAATAAAATACTACCTGTAAACAACTGTACTAATACAAAATCAAGGGGCAAATTAAGACGCAACGCATACACAAGCGCAAGAACTGTAAATGTACCTAAACACGAAACAATCTTTCTCCAATCCGCTACCTTAAAAGTTACCATAAATATACCTGAAATAATTATTGCAAGGGCACTAACTTCTCCAAATGAACCCGCTTCTCTTCCAATGAACATATCTGACATACTATAATTGTCAACAACACTCATAATCGATGAATAATCTCCTGCTTCAATTGATGACTTCATAATTCCAAGTGGTGTTGCTGTTGAAAGATACTGAGTCTCATTTGCAAAATAAGAAAGTACCGCTCCAAATGAAACTAACATAAAGATTCTTCCCACTCCAGCAGGATTAAAAATATTTCTTCCTAATCCACCAAAAAATAGTTTACCAATTAAAATAGCAAATGTTCCTGATGCAATAATTAAAACTCCACCAGTTAAATAACCTTTTAAAACTGTACCATGTATCTCTGCACTAAAAATTCCTGCTGGTATAGTAAGAGCAAAAATAACCGCTGTTACTAGTGCACTATAATCTTTAAGTGTCTGCTCTTTTTTCATAATTTTATTTGCTATAAATTCTACTCCACATACAGTAATAATTGAAAGTAACAGTGCTATTACAAATTCTACTTTAAACTGCACAATTGACATAAATACAACAGGTATTAAGGCGATTAATACACTGAGCATCATCTTATCAACACTTGCGTTTGTTGTTCTTATATGTGGGCTTGCTTGTATTTTAAAATTCATTTCATATCCCCCTATATCAATTTCTTTCCTTTAGACATCATATCTGTTAAAGGAATTTTAGAAGTACATACATATGAACACATACCACATAATATGCAATCTTTTAAATTTAGTTTTACAACAGCATCAGTATTCTTTGCAGTTACAGCTTTAGCAATTTGAATTGGCGCTAACTTAGATGGACATGAATATACACAAGAACCACATCTAACACAAGGCTCCTCTTTATCATCAATCTTTGGCAATACAAGTACTGAAGTAACTGAAGACGATGCAATAACATCATCAAGTGCAACTGATTTACCCATCATTGGACCACCGATAACTAACACTTTATCAGGATACTCTTTTTTGTATCCACCACATTTTTCAATAATATCTGGAATATGAGTCCCAACTTTTACTAAGAAAGTTTTAGGATTATTTATCGCTTGACCAGTAACTAAAAAATCTCTTTCTAATACAGGTAAGTTATACTTAACTGCATCGTAAATTGCTTTAGATGTTGTAGAATTAACTACCATTATACCATGTTCAGCAGGCATTACTGTAACTGGAATGCTAAGCCCAATTGTACTCTTGATAACATCCTTTTCATACCCTTGTGGATAATAGTTACCAACTTTTTTAATAGTTATATTCTCATTATTAATTAAATTAAGTTCTTTTGTCAAACAATCATAAAGTTCAACATTCTTTGACTTAACACTTACATAGCCTTTAGATGCACCATACACCTTCATAATAAGCTCTAAACCTAAAATAATCTCTTTAGAATATTTAACAATTGCAAAGTAATCACTTACAAGATAAGGTTCACATTCAACACCATTAAGAATAACCGTATCAATATTCTTATCAATTGAAAGCTTAATACTAGTTGGAAATGCACTTCCTCCTAACCCAACAATACTATTTCGCTCAACTGCATCAATAATATCTTGCTTAGTAAACTTATCAATCTCTTCTTTGGATAAATCTGTAACACTATCACAGTATACTTCCTTGCAATCATTTTCAATAACAATACATTCAACTTTTTTACCGTGTTTGAAAAACTTTTTCTCAACACCTTTAAAAGTTCCACTGACTGTAGAATGAATATTCTGCTTAAAGAATCCTCCATCTCTTTGTCCAATAACTTGTCCTATCGTAACATAGTCCCCTTCTTTAATGAATACTTCTCCTTTTGCAGTTCTATCTGTAGTTACTGCATAATAAAGTAATTTAGGATCGGTAAACTTTACATACTCATACTCATGTTTACTAGGAATTGTTTCATCTAAAAATATTTCTCTTAATTTTTGAATCATCTCTTCACCTCTACTCTAAAAAATCATCGATAGTAATTTCATCGAAGATAATTTCCTCCTTAATTATATCACTTTTGCTATTCTTTTTTAAGGTATTTCCTTTAATTTCAGTGTTTTTTTCCACATTTTTATCAATTTTATTATTCAAATCATCTTCCTCTTGATTTTCAATCACATTATTAAAAAGATCTGTATACTCAATACTAATTTCTAGAACTTTTGATTTATTTATCAAACTTCCTGCATAATCACTATCTCCAATCGTAATTGTACTAGACTTAATTGTTGTAATAGCATTATCAAGACGCAGAATAATATCTTTTGTATTAACTTGCATAGTTGCTCTTACTTTAATATCCTTTGACTTAATTTTTTTAATAACTAGGCTTCCTTTTCTTCCACGCTTAAGTTTATCAACGTCTCCAATCACATACCGCTTTGCCTTATTGTCACTTGTTAAAATCAAACAATACTTACCATTAATAACATCACCATATAAAAGTATATCTTCTTTCAAACTAATTAATTTTGTACCTTTAGACTTAGTCCCTTGCACACTTATTTCATCAATGTCAAATCTAAGTGCAAATCCATTTTCACTAATCAGTACTACTTCATCACCACTATTAAAGGTTGCATTAATAAGAAGGTCTTCTTTTGACATATTTAGTATTGTATATGGTTTATTGTACCTACTTACGTTTAAGTCCTTAAGCATAACTCTCTTTCCATATCCTAAACTACTAAAAATTGTTATAAATTTATTACTATTAAACCCTTCAATAATATATGCACTAATTATTACTTCATCAGATTTCATTAAGACATAATTTGATACATGTTGACCAATATCTTTCCATTTTTTATATTCTAGTTCGTAAACTGGTATAACGATATAATTACCCTTACTAGTAAATGCAAGTACATAGTTTAACTCAAAACACTTTGTAGCACAAATTAAATAATCGTCCTCCTTCTTACCATAATCACTAAATTCACAACTTGAAAATGATTTAAAACTACTCTTTTTTACATACCCATCTTTGGTGATAACTACTATTACTTCATCGTTTGAAATCAAATCTTTTTCATCAATTTTAATAATTTCAAATGTTTCCTCCACCTTTGTTTTTCTTGGCGTAGCAAATTCTTTTATAATTGCTTTAAATGTAGCAATTAATTTATTGTTTAAAATATCTATATCGTTTAAAATCGCTCTTAAATCATCAATCTTAATATCTAACTGTGATTTTTCTTGTAATAATTCATTAATATCTGTACTAGTTAACCGATACAGTTGCAAATTAACTATTGCTTCACTTTGCATAGCAGTAAGTTTAAATTCATTGCAAATATTTTCAATTGCATGTTTCTTATTACTTGAACTTCTAATGATTTTTATCAATAAATCAATATTGTCTAAAGCAATAACTAATCCGTCAATTATATGTAATCTCTTAATATACTTTTCTAATTCAAAATTACTTTTTCTTGTAAGTACTTCTACTTGATGTAAATAATATGCCTCAAGAATCTCTTTTATTCCTACAAGTTTTGGTTTTTTATCAACTATTGCTACCATATTATAATTATAGTATACCTGTAAATCAGTATTCTTAAACAAATAATTCATAACAAGTTCACTGTTAGACTCTTTTTTTAATTCAATTACAATTCTAATCCCATCTTTATCAGATTCATCTCTTACTTCACTTATTCCACTTACCTTATTTAATTCACGAATTTCTTCAATACGGTAAACTAGAGAAGCTTTATTAACTTCATATGGTATTTGATCGATAACTATCAATTTTTTACTACCCAATTTTTCTATTTCATATTTACTTTTAATTACAACTCTTCCTTTTCCAGTAGTAAGTGCCTCTTCAATCTCTTTTTTACCACTTACTATTCCCCCAAGTGGAAAATCAGGACCTTTAATATAATTTAGTAGCGAAGAAACTCTACAATTTGGATTCTTAATCAAAAATATAAGTGCATTCAACACTTCTTCTAAATTATGAGGAGCAATATTAGTTGCATAGCCTGCACTTATTCCACTAGCTCCATTAACTAATAAATTGGGATATTTAGCCGGAAGTACAACTGGTTCTTTCAATGTATCATCAAAATTATAAATCATATCCACAGTATTCATCTTAATATCTTCTAATAACAAACTACTGATCTTAGACATTCTTGCCTCAGTATAACGCATCGCAGCAGCACTATCGCCATCAATACTACCATTATTTCCATGCATTTGAATCAGTGGTTCTCTAACTTTCCAATCTTGACTTAGTCTAACCATTGCTTCGTATACACTAGTATCCCCATGAGGATGGTAATTACCAATTACATTTCCAACAGTTTTAGCACTTTTTCTATAAGCATTTTCAAAAGTATTATTATCACCATGCATAGCAAAAAGAATCCGTCTTTGCACTGGTTTTAATCCATCTCTAATATCTGGGAGAGCACGTTCTTGAATAATGTATTTGGAATACTTACCAAAACGATCACCCATAATATCTTCTAAATTCATTTTTATTAATTTATTCATAATTTTCACCAATTAGCGAGTCCACTTGGTTGAAATCAACATTACTTTCAATCCACTCTCTTCTATGTTTAACATTATCTCCCATTAAAACACTAACACGTTTATTTGCTTTAATATCATCATCTATTGTCACCTGAATTAATGTCCTTGTCTTAGGGTCCATTGTTGTTTCCCATAACTGATCTGCATTCATTTCTCCAAGTCCTTTATACCTTTGAATTACATATTTACAACTAATAGTAGCAACTAAATCTCTTAGTTCTTTATCAGTCCATAAATACTCACTTTTCTTTCCATAAGTTACTTTATATAATGGTGGTAATGCAATATAAACTTTATTTGCCTCTACTAGTTCTCTCATATGACGATGAAAAAATGTTAGTAACAGAGTCTGAATATGCGCACCATCTGTATCTGCATCTGTCATGATAATAATCTTATCATAATTGCATTTCTCAAGTTCAAAATCTCGCCCTACGTTACTACCTATAGCGTAAATCATAGAGTTTATCTCTTCATTTTTAATAATTTCACTGAATTTAGCTTTTTCACTATTTAATACTTTTCCTCTAAGTGGTAAAATAGCTTGAAATGTTCGCTCTCTTCCCTGTTTAGCACTTCCACCTGCACTATCTCCTTCAACTATGAATAGTTCGTTTCTCTTAGGATCTCGCTTTTGACAAGGAGTTAATTTACCACTAAGAAATAGTGAGGAGCTTTTACTATTCTTCTTTTTATTATCTCTTTGTTTTTTTGCTATATCTCTAATCTTTTGAGAATCAATTGCACGATCAATAATTTGTTTTGCTACTTTTGGATTTTCCTCTAAAAAATAGGCTAAATTCGTACTAACCACCGACTCAACAAACCGTCTTGCTTCTCCAGTACCTAATTTACTTTTAGTTTGTCCTTCCATAATAAAATATTTCTCGGGCACCTTAACACTTAAGCACATTGACAACCCTTCGCGAATATCACTACCATCTAAACTTTTTAGATTTTTTAGAACTTTCTTACTCTTTGCATAGTCATTTATGCTACGAGTAAATGCAGTCTTTGCACCAATATCATGAGTTCCACCTTCTCTTGTCCTGATATTATTTGCAAAAGAAACTATATTTTCATTAAATGCCGATGTGTATTGAAAAGCACACTCTACTTCAATCCTAGTTTCATCATCAATAGCACTAAAATATTGTGGTCGATGGAGCGAAGTTTTATCTTCATTTAAAAACTCTACAAATGCAACCAAACCATTTTCATAACAAGATGTCTCAGTTTTATCTTCACGTTCGTCTATTAATGTAGTTCGTAAACCTTTCACTAAAAATGCTGTTTCTCTTAATCGCTCACTTATTATTTCAAAATCAAAATTTATTTCACTAAAAATACTAGGGTCAGGCATAAAATATACACTGGTTCCCGTCTTCTTAGTTTTTTCATGTTTTTTTAACTTAGAGACAACTTTTCCACCATCTGCAAATTTAATTGTATGTAAATACCCATCTCTACATATTTCAACATAAAATTTAGTGCTTAAAGCGTTAACTACACTAGCACCAACACCATGTAACCCTCCTGAAGACACATAGCCCCCTTCTTCAAATTTACCTCCTGCATGTAGAGTAGCAAAGATTAACTCTGGAGTTGCAACACCAGTTGAATGCATTCCAACAGGTACACCCCTTCCCTCGTCAATAACCTTAATTCCATTATCTCTAGTTATAATAACTGTAATCTCTTTTCCATTTCCAATCATTGCTTCATCAACAGAATTGTCTAATACTTCCCATACCAAATGATGAAGCCCTCTTTTATCAGTTGAACCTATATACATTCCAGGTCTTTTCCTAACCGCTTCTAATCCTTTTAAAACCTTAATAGAATCTTCTGAATAACTTTTTTTCACTTAAATCACTCCCTACACTTGAAAAAACTCAATATATATTATATCATAAAACAAGAACGTACATAAAGAATTTGGAGGGATTTATGAATTATATAATTTTATTATTCGCTTATTTAATTGGCTCAACCCCATCTGCACTTATAATTGGAAAAGTATTTTACAATGGTAGTGATATTAGAAAAATGGGTAGTGGTAATCAAGGTACGACAAATATGTTACGAACACTTGGGTTTAGAGCAGCTATTGCAACTGCTGTATTTGATGTACTTGCCAAAGGATGTATCCCAACTTTTATCAGTGTAATCCTTTATAATAACGGATACATTTCAATATTCCCTCTATTTATTGGAATGGTAGCAGCAATTGGACATGCATTTCCAATTTTCGCTAAATTCAAAGGCGGAAAAATGGTTGCTACATCTGTTGGAATATTATTGCCAATAGATTTTAGAATATTTTTACTAGTAGCGATTCTAATAATAGTTCTTTTTATCGTAACAAAAATGATGTCACTTAGTGCATTTATTTCACTACCAATAGGATATTTTATTATAGCATATTTTAATAAATTTAATAAAGTAGAGTGGATTTTAACAGCCTGCTTCTTTCTGGTAATATTACTATTACACCGCAAGAATATTAAATTAATTATCCAACATAAAGAAAGAAAGATTGATATAATTTCCATGCTAAAAACAAGATTTGCAAAATAAATTCAAAGTAAATAAAACCCCAAATTAATGGGGTTTTATCTTATTAGTTTTTTACCAAGTTCACTACACTTACTAAGGTCATCATCATCTGGAGTAAGATTACAAGTTAGTGTATCAATAACTTCAATACCTAAATCACCACAAGATTCTTCCCACTCTTGCATCCATTCGCCATCTCCCCAGTCATAAGAACCAAATAATATTACTGACTTTCCAATAAGTTCACTTATAATATCATCCCACATTGGTTGAAACTCAGACTCTTCTAGAACTTCACTACCCATTGATGGACATCCAAATGCAAACGCATCATAAGTGCTTATTGTACTAACGTCAAAACTATCTACTGCAATTAAATCAGCACTAGCACCTTTCTCCTCGATACCCATAGCAACTGCATCTGCCATTGCTTCAGTATTTCCTGTTCCACTCCAATAAATTACCGCAATCTTTTTCATAACATCTCCTACTTTCATTTATCTGTATTAGTAACAATTACGATTTAATTATACACTCTAACTCAACTATTGTCAAAAGTTAGACTCTTTTTCAAAAGCGATCATCTTAGCTTTCATTTTAATACCATAAAAGAATTGACCCAACTCTCCATTACTTTTAATCACTAAGTGTCAAGGGACAACAATAAAATATGGATTAGATGCCATAGCACAACCAACAGCACGATATGCCTTTGAATCCACTTTAGTTGCAAGTTCCTTATATGTAATAGTCTCTCCATATTCATGCTCATACAAAGCTTTATATACTCTACCTTTGAAATCATTAGAAAAAAATATTGGCAAATCAAAATTCTCTCTCTCATGCAAAAAATATTCTGATAGTTGTAATTTAACTAGTTCACAAACTTCATTAGCATTACTCTCACCTTCATTAGAAACTAATTTTACACCTCTCAAAGCAGTACTATCACATGTAATCTCTAGTATTCCAAGCAAACATTTTAAATAGCTAATATACATAAATACCTCCCCCCTCCCACTTCATAAGTATAGCACAAATAAATAACATAAAATAAAAAAATTATTTTATGTTTTCATATGTTTATTTACTATTAAAATTGTCAGAGTACTAAAATTTCAAATTAATTATATCATAGTTTAACTTGTATTGCAAATTTAATTCATTTATAAACTGCTTTGAATCTTCAATAATTGTTACATTTTCATTTACAAGATTAGTATTTTCTAGACATTCTATTGAGTAATAATTGTATGATGTATAATTAAATATCAAATATGTATTATTTAAATCAATTAAATTATTATAAAGATTAGTCTGTTCACTAATTGTTAAACAGTTGCCAAAGTCATTTGCAATAATAATTAAGTTCTTATTTGATATTTCATTTAATATACTAATGAAATTCAAATATAAAAGTGATATTTGGTTGAATGTCATTTCACTTAGTACCTTTGTATTAATGTACATTAAATCAGTAATGTTTTTAATGTTAAACTCACCTATATCAACATTTATATATCCTTCAAATAATTTACTTATTTTTGATGTGCTGTAAAATAGTTCTATTAATTCATTTATTGTATTATATTCCATGATTTTTTGTTTCTCAAATTCTAAAATTTTCCCTAAAATCTTTTTTTAATGTCGATGAACTACCTATTTTTAATTCTGTTTCAATTTCATATAAAGATGGTATTACTAAACAATCATATAGATCTTTATCTACAGGCTTATCATTATACTTTAGACTTATCCTTGAAGTCTTTTTACTGAAATATTGTTCTATGGCATTAACTATTAATTTCTTTTTACTGTAGTTATCACCTAACAATAATATTGAATTTGTTATCCCTCCAACTATTACTTCCATTGCAGTATATTGCTTTTCTGTAACTTTTAGTAATCTAACATATCCTGCTATTGGTACGCTATTCTTTATTTTATCAACATATATATATTAGCTTGTGAATGGTTACTACAAATTTTAGCATAAATTGAATACTGCATCATTAAGAATCCATTCTTTATTAAAAACTTTCTAAATTGTGTATACTCTCTTATATCTTTATCTGTTTTCATAGTAATGTAAAACATTACTATTATCCTCGTTACTCTATACCTCATAACTATCTTTCAATTCAATTATTTTTGGAAAGAGTTCATCAGTAACTTCTCCATTTTCCATAAATAATATTATAGCTCCAATATATTTTTTTATTACATATGAAAGTTGAACTTCATTACCTGTTAATAAAATATTTTCACTTAACAGTTTAATTAGATTACTGCGATGATTTCTTTTTAATACTTCATCCCATTTAATTTGCTCTTTTATTATTTTATTAATTCTAAAATTACCATGAATTGGTAAAATATTAGCCGTTGGTTCATATCTTTCATTACATATTATAACATTAACATTTTCTTGAATAATTGATGTTATTAGTCTTGTTGTAACAATTGTTTTAAAATCTTCTCCAATATTAAAACTCGGTTCCCAAAATTTATTACGATAGATCTCATTACAATTAATTGCATTAGGACTACGCTTACCATTACTGTTATACCTACAAATTTTACCATCCACCTCAATTATATCGTTTTTATATAAACTAAATAAAAATATATAACCTTTTGGTATTTTTCTGGCTTCTTTTAACTCTTTATATATTTCCTCATTAATTTCATCATGATTACCTTTTGTCTTAACAACATATCTTGAAAAAGTAAAATGCATATATTTTTGCTTTGCTTTTTAATTAACATTAACATATATATCACATCTAAATTCTTGGAACTTTTGATAATGAATTGTTTTATTTTCAGATACATTATACTTTGAATTTAAATTGAGATGTTTCCCCAGTTTATTGGCTTTATACTTAACCTTTTTAACAACTAATCCATTACTTTTTTTGCATAATTTCTATGTAGCTCTCTTGTTTCTAGATAATATATTTTAAAAGGAGATAGTTTAGCAACTTTATTTTCCTTTCCATTTTGATCAATAATTTTCTTTACATCTTTATACTTATCATAAATTTCTTTTAAGTTTTTAAAAATTTTTTCATCATGTTCTTGCATTAGCGCAACTACTTTGCTATTATTTTCATCAAATATTTTGTCTAATTTTTTTGCTGAATCTTTATCTATTTTAGCCATTATATTAAGGCTCGTTACCACATATTCAATATCACCTACTTTTCTAGTCGAATAAATTGTTTCATTGAAAAGTTTCTCTGTAGTCCTTTTTATTACTCTGTGTGATATCTTTGGTTTAGTACATTGTATCTGCGTTTTAATCTTAAAGATGTTAGTATCTAGTTCCTTTATGTAATTTTTATCACTGCTGATTTTTGGATTTTCAGCTAGATCAGATTTTGAAAGTTGTTTTATAATATCCGCCGAACTAGCATATCCAACTATTGCTGCATCAATTGCATAATGATCGAAATTCTCTTCACGGTCTTTTTTTAACCCTAATTTCTTTCTAATATATAAAGTAAATACTCCATTTACAATAAACACTTTTGTTTCTTTATCTCGATAAAAATTAAATAAGTGTAAATACACTTGTCTAGTGGCGTATCTAATATCTACAAAGTTACTATTTATGAACCCCCCATTTTCACATCAAACTTATTTATATCTTAAGTAAATGTTAAATTATTATATTTTCTCTTACTAATAAGCTTGCGATTTTTTAAGTCTTCATACAACTCTGCCTTAAGTTTTTCTTAATTCGCTTTCAAATATTGGAATGAAGTCATATTGCTCTTCTCATTATGATGTGACTTTTTAGTCAAAACTTTATTATTATATGAGTCATCAAATGATATACTCTGTGGGATAGTATGATCAATTTCTGCACCATTACCATAAATTACATCATTTATATATAATGCCTTATTATCTTAAATATCCTTCCCATCTTGATCTATGTATAATTTTATTCTTTCAAATGCACTATTCTCAAGTTTTGTAAATTACCTAATCTCCCAAAAATTTCATAACTTTATCATTTTTTTCTTATAGAAATTCTGAGTTTTTTAAATAATTGTACGCTTTTCTATTGAATTACTTTCTCTAGCCATTTCTACAACTATTCTTTCTATTTGGATTCCTTTCAATTTTTCTACTGCTTTAAATATTTTAAGAGCTTGATTGTACGATCTTCTAACTGTAGCAGGAAAGAATTCTAAATCATCTGCACTTAATATCTTTGCCTCGCTGAATTTTTATACATCAGTTTTAAATGACCATTGTCTTTCATTAATTGCTGCGAATTTCTATTTGTTTTTATCATATCTGGAATTAAATCTTTCATAACTTTTCTTGAAAGAGCATGAAATCCTTTAAATAGCTCTTTTAACTTAGCCAAATTTTCAATAGCTTTTTTTGATACATTATCGATTCCATCTTCTAATTATTTTAGTTCTTTAATTATATCAATTTCGTGTTGTTCTACTGTGATAATTTCAACAATATTGCTAATAAATTCTATTTTTTCATCAAGGTTTAATTGCTTTAAGCATTCATCACCAATCACACTTTTTATACTTGTATATGAATCAAGTTTTGTAAATAACATTTCCCCTTTAGTATCAATTATTGCTCCAACAATTTTGGAATTCTTTTTTTTCAATAATTTTTGTATTTCTGACTCACTAATTGAAGGATTTTTATCATTACTACTTAAATAGTCATCAATAATTTTTATTTTTTCCTCCTCACTTTCATTTAATATTTTAAGTTTATATGGAGAATTAATA
>JBKEDG010000032.1:0-6300 GCA_047975285.1 Bacilli bacterium
CTTCCTCTGCTTTTAGTAAATGCCTAATATATGCTCTAGTATAATTTTGACATGTATAACAACAACATTCACTATCTATTGGAGTAAAATCTTCTTTATACTTTGCATTTTTAACAACTACTCTTCCATTTCTTGTCATAGCTGATCCATGTCTTGCAATTCTAGTTGGCAATACACAATCAAATATATCAACACCACGTTCAATAGCTTCAAGAATCGAAAAAGGTGATCCTATTCCCATTACATATCTTACTTTATCTACAGGTAAATGATCAATAGTTATATCAATCATTTTTTTATAAATAACCTTTGGTTCTCCAACAGATGTACCACCAATAGCATAACCATCAAAATCAATTTTTTTTAATTCTTCAGCGCAATGTTTTCTAAGGTCAGGGTACTCTCCACCTTGTACAATTCCAAATAAGGCCTGTGTATTAGAGTTTTTATTTGCATCAAAACCTCTTTTAGCCCACCTTATAGTTCTCATAACACTATTTTTTGCATAATCATAGGTGATTGGATATGGTACACACTCATCAAAACTCATCATAATATCACTACCTAATTTGTTTTGAATGTTTATTGAAATTTCGGGTGACATAAATAACGGTTTACCATCTATATGACTTTTAAAATTAACCCCATCTTCACTAATTTCTCTCAAATGACTAAGACTAAAAACTTGAAAACCACCACTATCAGTAAGAATAGGTCCATCCCAATTCATAAACTTGTGTAACCCTCCTGCTTTTTTTATTATTTCTGCTCCTGGTCTTAACCATAGATGATAAGTGTTACTAAGAATTATTCCACTACCAAGTGCTTTCAATTCATCAACAGATAGGGTTTTAACACTAGCTTGTGTCCCCACTGGCATAAACATAGGTGTTTTATAACTTTGGTACTTTGTATGTAATATTCCTGTTCTTGCTTTGCTATCCTTACTAGTATATTTTAATTCATATTTTATTTTCATACTAACTCCTATTTTATAAACTTGCAATCACCAAAGGTGAAACACCGATCTTGCTGTTGTATAGCGTCGTGATATGCATCCATAATAATTTCTTTATTTGCAAAGGCACTAACTAACATAATTAATGTTGACTTTGGTAAGTGAAAATTTGTTAATAGTTTATCCACACATAAAAATTTATACCCTGGATATATAAAAATATCTGTAGTTCCTGCTTCTCCTACTAACATCCCATGTTTTTGGCTAATACTTTCTAGTACTCTTGTTGTTGTTGTTCCTACACTAACTATAGTCTTATTATTACTTTTTGCAAGATTGATTTCATTTGCAACATCATTACTTAACTCATAGTATTCACTATGCATTTTGTGTTCTAAAACATTTTTCACAGTTATTGGACGAAATGTACCCAATCCAACATGCAGAGTAACATATAAAACTCTAACTCCCTTGTCCCTTAATTTATCAAGAATTTCTTCTGTAAAATGTAGTCCTGCAGTTGGAGCTGCTGCACTTCCTAAATTCTTGGCATATACTGTCTGATACTTTGATGAATCATTAAGGGTTTTAGTTATATATGGAGGAAGTGGCATTTGTCCAAGTTCATCTAAAATTTCATAAAGTATCCCATCGTAAGAAAGTTTAAATTTTCTAATTCCATCTGCTTCCACCCCAATACATTCGGCCTTAATTTTTTCACCAAAGTTTACAACAGTTCCAATTTTAACACGCTTAGCTGGTTTAACTAACCCTACCCAAACTAAAGTTTCTAGTTCATTTAATAACAATAACTCAATAACCGCATTAGTTTTTTCTTTTACTCCAGTAATTCTAGCTGGTATAACCTTAGTATCATTTAAAACTAAAACAGAATTGTTATCAAGATAATTTACAATTTCATCAAATTTATGATGTTCATATTTCCCTGTCTTTTTATCTAATACTAGCATATTTGAATCACTTCTATTATCCAGAGGTACTTGTGCTATTAAATTATTAGGCAAATAAAAATCGTAATTTTCTATATTCATCTTTTATCACCTTCATACTTCAATCCAAGATGATTATACGCTTTCTTTGTTATAACACGTCCTCTAGGTGTCCTTTTAATCATACCTATTTGTAACAAGTATGGTTCATATACATCTTCAAGTGTTGTTGCTTCTTCACCAATAGAAGCTGCAACAGACTCTAATCCGACTGGTCCTCCATTAAATCTCTCAATTACAGCACTTAAAAATTCGTGATCAGTTCTATCTAACCCTAAATTATCAACATTTAGTTTATCCAAAGATTCATGACAAATTTCAAAATTTATATTATCCAATTTATTAACCATAGAAAAGTCTCTCACTCTTCTAAACAACCTATTTACAATTCTTGGAGTTCCTCTACCTCTCTTAGCCATTTCATTAGCAGCATCCAAACTAATTCCATATCCTAAAACTTCTGAAGTTCTCATAACGATATTAGTTAATTCCTCTTCACTATAATACTCTAATTTGCTAACAATTCCAAAACGGTCTCTTAGCGGGCTTCCAATATTTCCTGCTCTTGTTGTGGCAGCAACTAATGTAAATGGAGGTAAATCTATTCTAATAGCTCTACTGCTTCCATCTCTACTACTAATAACTATATCTAAACAAAAATCCTCCATTGCAGGATATAATATTTCTTCAATCACATTAGGTAATCTATGTATTTCGTCAATAAATAATATATCACCAGCTTCTAAATTAGAAAATATTGCTGCTAAATCTCCTGACTTTTCAATAGTAGGACCCGAAGCGTATTTAATATTAGTACCCATCTCATTTGAAATAATAGTAGCAAGAGTTGTTTTTCCAAGTCCTGGTGGCCCATACAATAAAACATGATCCAATGACTCTTCTCTTAACTTTGCTGCTTCAATAAATACTTTTAAATTATCTTTTAAATCCTTTTGTCCAATATATTCACATAATAATTGCGGTCTAAGATTAGTATCAACTTCATCACTTTTAATAACATTATTTGATAAAACTCTTTCCATAATTCACCTCATCATAACTGTTTTAGCACAAGCTTAATAGCTTGACTATCATTTAATCCTTTTTCTAGTTTATTAACTAATTTTTCAATATCTTTTTTCTTATATCCGAGTGCAATTAATGCTTCCACCACATCATCATATTCGTTATCAACTTTATATTTGGATACATCAAGTTTACCTTTTAAATCAAGAATAATTTGTTTAGCAGCTTTGGGTCCAATTCCAGGATACTTTGTAAGACTAGCATCATCACCTACTGCAATAACACTTGATATTTCTTCAACGTTTCCACTTGCCAAAATAGCAAGGGCACTTTTTGGTCCAATTCCTTTTACACTAAGTAATTTCCTAAAAAAAACTTTGTCATTCTCATTTTTAAAACCATATAAACTCATGTTGTCTTCTCTTACATGCAAATGAGTATATACCAGTTCTACATTACCTTCCTGATATGAAAATGGATTTGGTACTATTATATCAAAACCAATATTATTAACATCGATAACAATGCTAGAAGAGTTAACACTAATTATATTACCTTTAAAATAACTATACATCACATTCCTCCTAAAACAATATAATAATATTATAGCATAATAACGCCCAATTCTTCAATTTTATTGTTATTTTACACTATCCACAAACCAATACTAAATTAATAAATCTAAATTTTAGACTATTGACAAAGACATTGATATTTACTTTAGTATTAAGGTAAATTCAATGTCTTTTCTTACATTTAAATATATATATTGTTACTTTTTATATTAAATTATCTTTTAGCTATAACTTAAATATAATTATCTTGTTTTAAACTCATATAATCAACGTCAGAAAAAATAATATGATCAATTATGGGTATGTTAAATATACTTCCACAATTTATTAATTTTTTAGTAACTTGAATATCCTCTTTAGATGGTTCTAAGTGCCTACTAGGATGATTATGAGCAATTATCACATAGGAACTATTTTTTTCTAGAATATAATGAAATATCTCTCTGGGATGAATAATAGCCGAATCAATCGTACCTTTGAAAATCATTTTGCAATCAATTACTTCTTTTCTAGTATTTAGACATATAATGTAGAATTCCTCTTGTTTTTTATTAAATTTAAATCTGCTCAGATATTTAAATGCCAGTTCTGGATTAGTAATTTTAAAACAATTTTTTTCTAATTTTTCATGATCAAACCTAGTAGCTAATTCTAAAGCAGCCAGTAATGATATTGTTTTAGCATCTCCCATACCGTAAAATGCATTTAGTTCACTTATATTATAATTTTTGAGCACAGACAAATTCTGAACATCATTTAAAATTGTGTATGATAATTCTAAAACTGACTCTTTTTTTGATCCGCTTCTAATTATTAATGCTATTAATTCTGCTGTTGTTAAACTTGTAAAACCTAGTCTTTTAGCTCTTTCTCTTGGTTTATCATTAATAGATGTCTCTTTAATAAACATACTTATCACCTCTCGTATATATTCAATATTAATTGTGATTTTCATTTATCAAAATATATTACAAACTATAGTAATTTATCTAAACTATTTTCTAACTCTATTAATTGACTTTCATAATTTTTTAATTTGTTTTTTTCATTATCAATCTTGTTTTGTGGAGCTTTTGAAACAAATTTCTCATTTGATAACATTCCCTTAGCTCTTTTTATCTCAAATTTAACTTTTTCTATTTCTTTTTCTAACCTATTTTTTTCTTCGTCTTTATCAATGATATCACTACTCATAATATACATTACAGCTAATTTATTACTAAACGTAATTACATCTTCGTTGCATGAATACTTATCAGTTATTAATATATCATTTGATTTCATAAAATATTGCAATATTGATATATTATAGTTAAATATATCTTTATTAATTAAGTTAACCTTAATTATTATGGGAAAACTTACATTATTACTAATTGAATTTTTTAATCTAAGTGTTCGTATTTTTTTAATTAAATCAATAATTGACTCTGTTACATCAGTGTCTTCAAAATTATATTTCTTATTATATTCAGGCCAAATTGACAAAGCTAAATAGTTATTATCAGTTAAAGTCGAGTATATCTCTTCGCTAACAAATGGCACAAATGGATGAATTACTTTTAAAATATTAATAAGCATATAATGAAGTACATTTTTAGTGTTATTGACTTCACTTGTTTCTTTACTATTTAATGTAATTTTAGAAAATTCTAAATACCAATTACAAAAATCGTTCCAAATAAAATCATAAATCACACTACCAACAACGACGAACTCATAATTATCCATATTTCTATTAATCTCATCTAAGACTTGATTAAATTTGTTTAATATCCATTTGTCAGTCAAAGTAAGTTTTTCTATATCAATACAACCTACTTTGAAATCACTGCCAAGTTGCATACCAACATATCTACTTGCATTCCAAATTTTATTTATAAAGTTCCAACTTGCTTCTAGTTTTTCTTCTTGAAAGTTTAAATCTGCTCCTTGTGTAACAGAAGTAGTTAGATACCATCTTAAAGCATCAGTTCCATATTTTTCAATTAATACAATTGGATCAATTCCATTCCCCAAAGATTTACTCATCTTTCTTCCATTTTTATCTCTTATTAAACCATGAATAACAACATCTTTAAAAGGAATAGTATTAGTAAATTCAATTCCTTGAAAAATCATTCTACTAACCCAAAAAAATATTATATCTCCTGCTGTAACTAAAGTTGAAGTAGGATAGTATCTATTAAAGTCACTAGAATTATCATTCCACCCTAGAGAAGAAAAAGGCCAAAGTGCACTAGAAAACCAAGTATCTAAAACATCTTCATCTTGTTTCCAATCTTTTCCTGGCGAAGAAGTTCCCACGTATACATCATCGTCCTTATACCATGCTGGAATTCTATGCCCCCACCATAATTGACGTGATATACACCAATCATGTACATCATTCATCCAGTTAATAAAGTTTTTTTCTGTTCTTTCTGGATAAAAGTTTACTTTATTATTTGTTTTTTGATTATTTAATGCATTTTGAGATAAATGATCCATTTTAACAAACCATTGTTTAGACAAGTACGGTTCAACTACACAGTCAGTTCTTTCACTATGACCTACACTATGTGTAATCTCCTCAATTTTAATTAACAAATTATTTTCTTTTGCTAACTCAACCTGCTTTCTTCTGGCTACAAAACGATCTAAGCCTTGAAATTCAATAGGTACATACTCATTTGATGAAATAGTTCCATCTTCATCCATAATAATTCTTGGCTCTAAATTATGTCTTTTA
>JBKEDG010000033.1:0-9586 GCA_047975285.1 Bacilli bacterium
AGCAGCATCGACAAACCACCCTGCAAGTCAAGGAATTATTCAATCATTAGGAGTATTCACTGATACTATCTTAGTTTGTAGTGCAACAGCCTTTGTTATCCTTTTATCAGGTGTAGATTTAGTTGGTAGTGATGGTATAGCGATTACTCAGCAAGCTTTTGATACAACACTCGGTACACTATCTTCAGTATTACTTACATTCTCATTATTTTTCTTTGCCTTAAGTACAATTCTTGGTATGTATTATTATTGACAAAGTAATATTGAATTAATTTTTGATGAGGAGATGAATTTAAAGTGTTATAAATTATCAATAGTATTTTTCATTTTCTTCTCATCGGTAGTGCAAACTCAAGCATTGTGGAACTTTACTGATATTGCAACAGCTACAATGGCTTTAATTAATATGTATGCTTTACTTAGAATGTCGGAGTATGCAATACTATTACTTAAAGACTATGAAGATCAATTATCAAACGGAGTTGAAGATCCAATTTTTGATAGTAGTAAGTATGAACTTACAAGTGATATTGAGATTTGGGATAAAACTAAATCAATTGATGAGTAGCTAAAGTTGCTTACTGTAATATAATAGTAAAACAGAATTAAACTTACCTATTAATAGGACATAGTTTAATTCTATTTTTTTTTATATTGGCACAAAAATTGATTATTCTGTATTTTTGTCAAGTTTCACCCTTTAATCTTTCCATGTCTAGATTTATAAAATATGGTGCTATAACATTTAAGAGGTGTGATCAAATTATTTTTACGTACCTTTTCTACTAGATAGACTGTTTTAAAAACAAATGTAAGTACAAGAGTTGAATGGGATAAATATATTTATAAGGTAGTCACATTCAACAAGGGAAAATTATTAACAAAAGTACAAAAAATTTGTGTAAAATATAATATGATGTGTTTAAAAAATAATTAAAAATAGTACAGGTAAGATAGCGGTTGGGAGTATATAATGAAATTCGAAGAATTCGAAGATGTATTAGACAAAATTGAAAAAAGATTACTGAATGAACAAGTAGAAATTATGGTTACCGAATCATTATTCAATAAAGAAAAAATTTGTGTGATAGACAACTCTATTAAAAAAGTTGAGCATAAACCAGCTGAAAGAGTGATAAAATAATGAATGTAATCGTAAATTTTATTGAAATAAAAAATGATAGTGATTTTGAAAATTATCTGATAAGTGTTGAGCATAAAACATTATTTGAAAATATTATTAATCAAACTAAGATAACAGAAGATGATTTGGTTACAATTATGATTAATTCTAAATTTGAGGGTAGGGTTAAAAAAACAATAGAAAGGTTCGAACAAAAGATTAATATAAATATTAAAACTCCTAACAATGATCAGGAGTTTTTGTTAATGGAGAAGTTAAAGTTTGACGATTTAGTCGAAACTTTTAGAACTTTTAGAACTTGTGATTTACATGGTTTTTTGGGTAATATGATAAACTATCAAGAAAGTACGCTTTTAATGGATGGGTCGAAGCTATATAAAAAGAATACTCTGAATTTTATGCAGTGTAACTCAGATACGCTTGTACAGTTTAAGGAGAAAGGTTCAAAGAACTCATATCCATACATGTACTTCTTTTTTGATAGTGTAAAAGATCAAGTTTCAGAAATTAAAAGTGTTTATATCAAAGATTATAAATATAATTTTATAAATATGCTAGATATAAAATCAATTATTGAAGCGAATACATTATTTTCGCACAATAAAAAATTATATGTGAAATATATGAAACAAGTGTTTAATAAATGTGAGTTTTCAGATATTTTTGAAGGTCTTAGTGATATTGCAACAAGAGATAATTATTGGGCACTACAATACTTTCAAATTTTAATTGATTTTGGATGGAGTGTAGAGGCGTATTACTTCTATATAAATAACAAGCAGTTATTTGATGAGATTAATCTTACTATTGCTCAAAATCAGATATATCAAGATACACTTAAAGTTATTGAATTGATAGAAACAGGTCAGGCTCTAACTTTTTCAGATATCGATGATTTTATTGACAATGGTTATCTTGATTTTGAATATATTATAAGTCTAATTAAGAAATCAAAGACAAAGCAGCAGAATACATCATATTTAATTAATAAACTTGTAGAAACAAATCAGTTAACTGTTGAATACGCTTCTATTTTACTTGATTTTGTGAGATTAAACAATTTAAACCCAGCAGCACAAAAGAAAAATGTTATTGATATTTTTGATTATTTTATAGCTGAAAATAGGATTTTAAATGTTCCCCAAAAATTTTTGAATCAGATGGTTACAGCCCTGCATACAAATGAACACTTATTTGATACTGGAATTGATAATCGAATGAGAAAGTTAAAGGAAAAATTAAAACTTACAATTAAGTTAGATACTGATATTCAACTAAATCAAGATATTCTGGAACTACCAATTCCCGATGACAAAGTTGCAGTTTGTATAACAGGAATGGCAAAATTGAACTTTGAAAAAAACTTAGAAAATATTCAACACTTTATTGGTACTGATTTAAATGTTGATTACTTTGTTCAAATATGGGATACGTTTGAAAGTTATCCAGAGGTAGGAAGATTTGGTAGAAATAGCGATCGCAAATGGGCTAACTTATATTTTAAAAAGATTAACAATAGTCTACCAAAAATTATTGAAAGGCAAGCAAATTTTGAGGCTTTATTACCAAATACAGCACGCTTATTATTTGGTAATAAATATGAAAAATTTGATGGCAAAGAATATGAACGAATTCTTGGCTCAAATATAAAAGTAATAAAAAAATATGATTATAAAATGTTTATTGAACGATTCCAATTAGACGATAATGTATATAGTGATTTAAATCAAAAAATTCAAAAATATCTTGAACGTAACCTTGTCCAAAATATGGTGGAGAAGCACTGCAAAAAAAGTGGACGTAGATATAAATATTTAATTACAATCGATATAAATACTGTATTTAAAACGAAGTTAACGTATAAAGAGATAGAAAAAATTAAATTAAATGAAATTAATATTGTAAAAGATAGTGACAACGCACTTGGTGATGGATTAAATATTACAAGATTTGAGACGGGTTTAAAAATTAACAAACTTTGCGATCTATTCCAAAGTACTAAGAGTGCTTCACCATACTTGATGGATGAACATGAAATAAAAGATGAACACCAAAACCCATTATTAATGCATCTTATTTACAACAATATAAAAATTCGAACTATTGGAGATCGTTTAGGAAGTGTTTATATTTCACGAAAAATTATGACGCCTAATACAAGCGAAGTATTAAATTTAGATTTGCAGTCTCTTGAAGGGGATGTTGCTCCGTATGTAAGGTATTTTGAGAACCTTGATGAAAACTTTGCGTGTCCAATTAAGAATAGCGAAAAATACAAGTTTGTGGATAAAGTAAGTTTAATCGAATCCAAGGTGACAGACACCGGGATCAGTTTAGAACTTTCAATAAAAGGAAATAATTTAACAAAAATCTATAAACCTAATTTACAAATACTGGCTAATTCGATAATTAATTATAATTGTGATTGCTCAAATGCTAAGTCATACCGTCATCCTTTTGACATCCTAAAGTATGAAGCAAATGAGGTTGTTGTTAAGCATGAAATAACTGACAAAGACTTGTTGAATGGTAAAACTTGGAGTGTAGCGTTTTTATTAAATGAATATACACCTAAGCGAGTTGAAATTGAATATGAAGCATGTGAAAATACATATGAACTATGTAAATATGGAATGAAGTTTATAGATTTTACAGATGGTCTAAAAGTTGGAATTGATACAAAAATGTTTCTACTAGATGGAATGAAAGTTTAAGGTGAAAACAATGAATGCAATAGAATTAAAAAATATATCTAAAAATTACAAACTGTATAAAGATAATAAAGATATTTTACGTGAGTTTTTTACTGGTAATGATAACAGCAAAACCTTTACTGCGTTAGAAGATATTAGTTTTTCAGTAAAAAAAGGAAAAACATATGGAATTATAGGGCAAAATGGTAGTGGGAAATCTACACTATTACAAATTATCAGTAACAATACAATACCTACTGGTGGTGAAATCCAAACTAATGGTAAAGTGTCACTGTTGAATGTAGGAGCAGGGATAACCCCTAACTATACAGGGATTCAAAACATTTATTATAAATGTGCCATAAATGGCTTGAATAAGAACGAGACAGATGAAATAATTAATTCAATTATCGAGTTTTCTGAATTAGGTCAATTTATACATCAACCGGTTAGAAAGTATTCTTCTGGGATGAAGTCAAAACTTGGATTTGCCATAGCTATTCATACGCCATTTGATATACTAATTGTCGATGAGGCATTAGCTGTCGGAGATGCAGTATTTAGAAATAAATGTTTAAAAAGAATGAATGAATTAAAAAATATAGGAAAAACAATTTTGTTCGTATCGCATTCGGCTGAGCAAGTGAAACAATTTTGTGATTATTGTTGTTGGATCCATGAAGGAGAGTTGATTGCTAAAGGAAAAAGTGAAGCAATTACAGATTTATATTATGAATTTACAAAAAAAAATATATCAATTGATGTCGCAAAACGTTTAGTTGATTATGATAAGGGAACATACTATGCAGATTAGTGATAAAAGAAAAAAAATACTATTAATACATCATATGGTTATTCATAAAATTAAACTTGATTACTCTGATCAATTATTTGGTTATGCTTGGGCATTAATTAACCCATTAGTGTATATATTTAGTTATTGGTTTTTCTCTTATGTAGGGTTTAGAGGAGGTGGAAACGTACAAGGAATTCCTTATATTGTTTGGTTCATCCCTGGAGTACTATGCTACCGTTTCTTAGCATCAGTTACCTCACAAGCACCTGCAATGCTAACAAAAAATAGTGTCTTAATAAAAGAATCTAACTTTGATATTAGAGCTATTCCATTGATTGAGACTTTAAAGGAATCATATGTTCATGTCGGGGTAATGTTGCTTATGAGTGTCTTTTTTACTATTGTTGGATACACCATGACACATAGTTGGGATTATCGTCCTTCAATCTATTATTTCAATTTACTATACTATTGGTTCACTGCCTTTGTTTATTGTTCATTATTAGGATATATTTTAAGTGCAATCGGACTTATCTTCAGAGATTCAAAAAATATAGTAAAATCTGCACTGATTCCAATGTTTTGGATGACACCAGTATTATTTCCAGTGGAAAATGGAATCAACCCAGTGCTAGAGCGTATAGAAATGCTCGTTAATCCATTTTACTATTTTATAAATGGATACAGAAATACGTACTTATATCACAAATTCTTCTTTGAAGATGTTTGGTACAATTTATATATTTGGTTAGTTATCATTATTATGTTTTTTATTGCAAGGAAAGTTTGGACGTTTATCCTGCCGATTGCAGCAGACTTAGTATAGGAAGTGTGCTATAAAAAAGAGAAAACTCAAAATAATTTTCTTAGAGAAATAGTCTACATGAAATTCAATTTGTATGGTGTTGAAAACATGGATTTAGCCCGATTGAACGTTCAAGAATCAAAAAGTTCAATCCTAGAGTTAAGCTATTATTGAGAAGCTGCAGTGAGTAGTGAAGTAATTCTATCAATAATAGTTGTTTTTGCTAGAAGCTAACTAATGTTTGAAATGTGTGAAAGGCGATTTGAAGAATGAAACTATTGCTTAAGATATAGTGAGTAATCATAGTGTTCTCGGAACCAAATAGGATTAATTTATTGATGTTTGTCTTAAGTAGATTATCATTGTAATTAAGAAAAATAATTTGATGTAACATCATATAATCAAATTATTACCGATAAATATAAGTAATATATTAATAAGTAAAAATGAAAAGAAAGAGAGAGTTTGGAAATGAATATATTAGAGAAAATTCTAATTCAAAACAAAAGAAATGGAAAACGAAATGAATCAAAAAGCTATTTAGATGTACGAGACATTGAAATCCAACAAAAATCATATTTAATCGAAGTAAATAAAGGGAAACATATAACTTCAGATGCCAAGGCTATTATCTTAAAGTTAATAGCTAGCAATGATATTGAACAAATTAACGTAGTATATAATCAAAAAGTAGAAAGTCAATTTGAAGATTATTTAACAAGTGAAAAAGTTAACTTAGTTAAACGCAACAGTAATCAATACTTCAGATGTTTAAGCTCATCGGAATTCTTAATCTCTGATGGAGATTTACCTGAGTATTTTATCAAACGAGAGAATCAACGCTTACTTGTGTTGTATGGTAATGGTTTAGTATATATTAAAGATGGAATTCATAATCGTCAAACATTTGGAAAAAAACCTAATATAGCTCGTGTTATGTTAATGGCTGATGTGATGGTGTTTGGTAATGAGTTATCAAAAACTAAAATTATTGATGGTTTTAATTTAGACTCATTATGGCTAGGGGAAAGTGCTTATTCCGCACCTCGTTTTGACTTGTATGAGGAAAATAAAGCAATTGAAGAAAAACTAAATCTTATTGCTAATGAAGAAGTAATTTTGTTTACTCCAATGAAGCAAGAGTCGCTTGCTGAATATGAGCAGTTAATTGCGGATCTTGTTATTAAAAAACCAACAGCAAAAGTCCTATTTAAACCACATTTTTCAAATTATACTGAAGTTTCGCAAGAATACGAGCAGTATTTAGTACCAAAAGAAGTTCATGATATCGAAGTGCTATACTATGCGACAACAGTAATTACGGACTTTAATTCAATTGTATTCGATGCAACAGCTAAAGGTAAGAATATTATAAATTCATTAGGTACAAAAAAAGATATGTTGTTAGCTGACCAATTGTATGTATCTAATGTTACAAGGTTTGGAGTATGTGGATATTCTAATGAAGAAATTTTGGATAAATTAGATGAAATCCATTCGAATGTGAAATTGAATCTTAACTATACAAAGCCTAAAATTAACACAACACAGTTAATAGCTAAATTTGAAAAATCAGTTATGCGTGAAAATAATTATGATGTTTCAATTGTTTATATCGGCCGTACTGATGGAAAAGGAATCTATAAAAACTTTGTTGAAATTGCAAATAAGTTAAAAGCTACAAATAACATTTTTGTATTAGCAGTAGGGAATAATGATAGTAATTCATGGAGTGAGACAGAAATAAAAAATGCTTTAAACCTCCCGCCCAATGTAAGGCTCTTATTTAGAGCAGGAACAATGCTTTATCAAAATAAAGAGAAGAAATTGGTTCATGATTACTTGAATGGTCTAATTAAAGATTATAATGCGGTAAAACATATTTATAGTCGCGAATTTACACGTATGTTCGCGTGCATCAATCCGAAACGAGCTATTGATTTCAATGGAAAAGTAGAATTCTGGTCCCTTGCTTTTGCCGGTTTCGCTGGACGAAAAGATGTAGTGTTTAATGAAGATTTTGCAGCTTTATACAAAAAGATATCTGACCCGGCACGTAAGCTTAAGTTGGCGAATGGATTAGAAGTTTTCAAAACGTTTGACAGTATTCAATGTATAGATTACAGTATACTTACAAAGACGCAAGAACAACTTGCAACTATATATGGGTACACTAATATCAAACAAATCTCTGAGACGATTAACGAGTTACTGACTGCAAACAAGTTTAAAGCAGAATATATCGAAAGTTATAACCATATAGATGTTGCTTCTAAGTCAATTTTATTTGAGTCTAACCAAGGTCATTCAATAGCGAGTAGTGTTTACAGTATATATAATCAATTTATTATTGATGAAAATTATGCTGATTACCAATTTATATGGGTAGTCAATAGTTTAAATAGCATAGAAAATTTTGAATTCAATGATCAAACAAGCATTGTAATACAAGGCTCTAAGCAATATTACAATGCTTTATCAAGCGCAAAGTTATTAATCAATAATAAAAGCTTTCCATCTTACTTTATAAAAAAAGAAGAGCAACGTTACGTATTGATTAGTGAAGAATCTTTGTTTAACAAAATTGGATTAGAAAAAGAAAATGCATTCATTGCAGATTACTCTACAGAAATCGCGAGCTATATGTCTGCTGATACATTAATTTTTGCGAAAGTTGAAGATAAAGTAAGAATTGAGAAAGCATATAACCTTAAAGGATTAATCACTTCTAATATTATTATTGCAAAACCTAGCTGTGAATTAAACAAGCAGTCAAAGATGGTTGAAGAGTATTTAGCCCAACTTACTAATTTTGATTTTAGTAGAGAAACTATTCTCTACAACCCACGAATGATTCACTTTCAACAATCACAGCAACAATATATTGAAACTGTGATTGAAACATTTAATCAATTAGTTGAACACAATTCAGAAAAAAATGTATTATTAAAAGTTGAAAACAGACTGGAAAAGCACTTTAAAGAAAGTGAGCGATGCGTAATTATTGACTTAGATGTAGATGTCTTAATGTATTACGTAGATACTTTAATTTCAAACTATTCATTTAACATGGAATCCTACTCATCAGCTAATAAATGTGTAATAAACTATGTTGGAAATACTAATTATGATTCGTCAGCTCTTCGTGAGGACTATCAGTCATTCTATCAAACTGCAAAAACATTCAAAGAATTGTATGAAATGCTAGAGATTGAAGTTAAGCAAATTATTGAAGTGAAAACTGGTCTTGAATTAGAAGCATTATTTTCAAGTGTTCAATATGAAGGGACTGATAAGAAGAATATCGTTGTCTATGCTGGTGTTTCTTTTAACAATGATAGTACAAGTAAAATTTTAAATTTAGCTACACATTTTGATTATGAAAATTACAACTTAATTATTGTTGATAAGAATAATTATAATAAGAAGACGAGAGCGAAGTTGAGTGAGCTAGATAAGCGTGCAAAATTTGTCGCTAGAACTAGTGTATTTAACCGAACTGCAGATGAAAATGAACAATACCATCAATACATTGATAAATTTGGGTTAGAAACTAATGAAGTTATTGAAAAAATGTATATACGTGTATTCAAGCAAATTTTCGGTAGTTTAAAAATTGATACATTAATTGATTTTTATGGTAATAGTTACTTCTGGACACAAATGTTTGCAACTCAAAATGTGCCGAGAAAGGTAATCTATCAGCATAAAGATATCGCACAAGAACTAAGTGATAACCCTAATTACTTAGTTGATAATGAAACTCTATTATTAAATACATTTAATCAGTATCAGAAATTTGATTACATTGTTGCTGACTCAGAACAGCTAATGGAAAATAATCAAGAACACTTGTTACAGTATTATCATGAGGCAACAGTATCTCACATCGAAGATGAGCAACTAGATACGGACATCAAACTATTCTATTCGAAATTCAATGATCCAACAGTGTATAACTCTGAATTAAAGGAAGAAGAAGCTGTGGAAGAAAAAACAGTAGAAGAAAAAACAGTAGAAGAAAAAGTAGAGGAAGAAGAAAAAGTAGAGGAAGAAGAAAAAGTAGAGGAAGTTTACCTATCAAATGTTTCAATTGATGTAGTGAAGTATGAGTCGCGTGATGTAATGACGAAAGAAGCAATTATTGC
>JBKEDG010000034.1:0-3393 GCA_047975285.1 Bacilli bacterium
ATTGTAAGGAGTAAAATGGAAAAATACGGAGAGTTTATAATTGAAACAAACGATGATAATACTGTGAAAACTATTAGGAACAAACAGGATAAATTTAAAATGAATTGGGTACGCACAGAAGGTAATTGGGGAAAAGTTATAAAACCAGATAAAGTTGAAGTAACGGTTTCAAGGAGTATAAAAAGTAATGGAAATTTAGTAGAAAACTATATATTTAAGAACAATACTAAGTTTCCAGTGTATTTCCAGAAAACTGATCTTGGTATTTATACAACTTTCAATGATAGTTATGAAGATTCCAAAAATTGTTTAAACCAAAATTGTCACGCCCATGTATCATGTGCAGGTGATTATAGTTATATTATGGGTCTTCGAATGAGTGGGGTTGGACCACATTTAGGTTTGCAACAAACAGAAGGAGCGGTTAGTTCATACAGTATAGAAAGAGATTTTACAAATAGTAGTTCAGATCGAGGAAGTATTATTCTTCATCCAGAAATAAAATATCTTTTACCGGGCGAGGAAAAACAAATTAGTTGGGAATTATTTTGGTTTAATAGTAGGGATCAGTTCAAAGCTAAATTATTGGAAAATAATCAATTTATTTACGTCGAATTAGAAAAAGCAATATTTTTTGAAAATGAAAACTTTCAATTAAATATATTGGCAAATAAACAAATTAATGTTAAGGATTTATCAATTACATGTAAAGGGAAAAAAGTACAATTTCATGTAGAGGAGCTAAAGGAAAAGTTATTAATAAGAGTAGAGCATCCTCAAGATACATTAGGTGAATATGAGTTTGAAGTCAAATATAAAGAAAAGCAAACAAAAGCAGTGTTATATAAAACGAGTAATTTACAAAATTTGGTTAAAGAAAGATGTGAATTTATTCAAAATTTTCAACAAAATGATGATGTTAATAGTCCTTTATATGGAAGCTACCTAATATTTGATAATGATACTAAAGAACAATATTACACACATCTCAATGATCATAATGGTGGGCGTGAGCGAGTTGCAATGGGAGCTCTAATTGCAAAATGGTTACAAAATAATAATGATAGTAGGTTAATGGATAGCCTAGATAAATATGTCGAATTCATTTATCGTGAATTATATGATGAAGAAAGTGGTGAAGTATTCAATGATATTTTAAGAGATAATAGTGAAAAGCGTTTATACAACTATTCTTGGATAGCAATTTTGCAAATAAATTTATTCGAATTGTTAGGAGAAATAAAATATCTTAAAGATGCTTATAAAACTATTATAAAATACTATGATGAGGGTGGTCACTATTTCTATGCAATTGGAATCCCGATGGTAGAATTATATGAGCACTTATTAGATAATAATTTAATTGAAGAAGCAAGTGATTTAAAAGTAGAGTTTATTAAACATGCTGAGGTTTTAATTAGCAATGGTTCTAACTATCCAGAGTCAGAAGTTCCCTATGAGCAATCGATAGTAGCCCCAGCCGTTGATTATTTACTACAAGTCTATCAAATAACGAAAATTGATAAATACTTAGATGAGGCCTTAATACACTTTGAAACACTTAGTTTATTTCATGGAAGACAAGCAAACTATTTTCAATACGTAAATGCAATTAGACATTGGGATGGATATTGGTTTGGTAAAAACAAGTTATATGGTGATACATTTCCTCACTATTGGAGTATGTTAACAGCGATTAATCATGGAAGATTAGTTAGCATCTATGCTCAGGATGATAAAACAAACAAAAGTAAAGCAAAGGAAAATAAATTATTAGCAAATGCAATGTTTAGGGGGTGCTTAAGTTTGTTTAACCTAGATGGTAGTGCATCTTGTGCAATGGTATATCCGCAAACAATTAATGGAATTAAAGCAAATTCATTTGATCCATGGGCTAATGATCAAGATTGGGCACTTTATTATGCTTTGAGCTATGAAGAAATTCTATAATTACTTGAAATAAAACAGTGGGTGTAAAAGTAAAACGAACTTAAGTTGTAAAGTAAATGCAACAGTTCACGTTGTTAATTGACAATATTGTTTAATTAAATAATATGTAGTTTTGCCTTTTCGAAATGTTCTTTAGAACTCAAAAGCCTTGGAACTTGTGTCTAGGCTTTTTGTTTATTCTTTTAATGAAGTCTGCATATTCCAAAGTTGCATAATTCTTAATGAAAAATAACTTAGGTATGAACATCTTATAACATGGTTTAAACGTTAATTTTGCCCATGCTGATATGAGGAATAAAGATTGTAATAATAACATTTGATTTCATACCATTCTTCAATTCCTTTTGAGTATGTGAATTCAACTCCGTTGTCGGAGGTTATAGTCAAGTGTTTTAAGATATGAGAAAAGTTAGTTTAATAATGCCCTGTTGATTCATGAAGCGATAATACATATAAAGCTAATATAATTGATAATAAGAGAGTGACTTTGCCACTTAAAGCTAATGAAAAAAGAAATAAGTTCAAGTACTTTATTGTGATACAGTGCTGCTTATGAATAAGATGAAGTATCAATTAAGAAGTATCAAGGCAATTGATCAAATTTATATAGGTTTAGTAATTGAGAATTATGTAGCAATAGAAATTTATAAGAAATATGAAAAGAAATTATATACATATAATGATAATAGTAAAGAAGTTGATTTCTTAATAGAAAGTGATAGCAAGTTAGTACCAATAGAAGTGAAAGCAGCAAAGTATACTAAATCTAAAAGCCTAAAAGTATTCATGCAGCAAAATGATATAGGTTTTGCTTAGCGTATAAGTGAGAAGAATTTTGGAATGCAAAATAATACTGCGTCAATGTCACACTATGCAGTTTTTTTAATATAAAAGAAGATATATGGGTGTTATAAAAAATATGAAAAAGTAAAAGGCTATGAAATAGCTATATTGAGTATCACTATTAAATGCTATTGATATTAAAGTGAAAATATAAATACTTGCAAAGTATTAACTTTAAACTTCAATTTGAAGTAACGCATGACACAAAAACAAAATATAACAATGACACATATGTTTAATTAATAAGGTACATGGTATACGATGAAAATTGGAAAACATTTAAGCTTATTTAACTGCAATTTTTGTTATAATAAAGTTAGTATAAAAATAGTAAAAATTATAGTGGGAGAAGTATGGCAACATTAAAAGATATAGCAAATAAGACAGGGTTATCGATTGGGACAGTATCAAGAGTGTTGAATTATGATCAAAGTTTAACAATTAGTGATGAGAAGAAGAGATTAATTATGAAAACAGCAGATGAGCTAAATTATAAAACCCTTCAAGAGCGCAAACTTGAAGAGGGGAAAATTTTAATTTTACAAACATCAACAAAAAGTTATGAAATTCAAGATCCATACTTTATGTCAATTAAAACTG
>JBKEDG010000035.1:0-1778 GCA_047975285.1 Bacilli bacterium
AAATAAAGGAATTGATATATAAGAAATATGGTAATCGGTATACAATTAATTTTATTTCATTGTCAATAGTAGCTTCAATTGGAGCAAATATTTTTATATATAACAAAAGTGAATTGCTTTGTATAAATGAGCAGGGTGAAGTAATGTGGAGAAGATATATAAGAAATATCACAGATTTGACACTAGCAACAAACTATCTAATGATGAATAGGAAATATTTGCGAGTTGAGACTGAAGAAAAAATATATTATTTAGATGGTAACGGTGTGTTTATGGAAAAGTTTCAGTTTCAAATAGTTGATAAATTATACAAAGCTTATATAGAAACAAACATTGTAGGAGCATGCTTTGTAGACTATATACATGATGTTCCAGTAAAATATTCAAAGCAGATTAGTAAAGGGTGTTATGAAGTAAAGATAACCTGTAACAAAAAACCAGAAGTTGAAATGCTGATTTATGATCATCTAGGACAAGTAAAATATATAGGTGATGATAAGATAATTTCCTATAAAGTAAAACACTTTAATGACGAAGTCCTACAAATTTGCTCCCATCATGAATTAGAGATTGATAATATACAAATAAATGACATTAATAATGAGTCCATAATTTTTTGCATTGGAGATTCTACTGTAGGTAATGATCAAGGATTACCGAGATTTGGTTGGGGTCAAATATTACAAAGTGAGTGTAATAGTATAGTTTGCAACCTAGCAAGTAGTGGACGTAGTTTAAAAAGCTTTAGCTTTGAAGGAAGGTTTAATCAGTTGTTGAATATACTTGAAAGTGGAGATATTGTTTACATAGGCTTTGGTCACAATGATGAAAAGGATACTATATTTGGCTCTTCAACTGAGGAATATAAAAACTTGTTACTTTATTACAAGCAATCCATTGAAGTTAGAGGTGCAAAATGCATTATTTGCACACCAATAGCGCGTAGAGTATTTGTGGATAATGAATTGGCTGAAACACATCGTGGTTATGCGGATACGATTATCAATAATTTCAGTAAAAATGAAGTCTTAGATTTAAATAATTTTTTTAGAAATGAAATAGAGAAACGAGGTGAAATTAAGAGCAAAGAATTGTTTCTGCATGTACCTGAGATGATGTTAGCAGATGATACACATTTGAGTTTGCTTGGGGCACGGACTATTGCTAAATACATTAGTAAATCAAGAAAATAGTTAAAATTTAAATATTGTAAAAATATATTTGCCATAAAACTGGCACGATAAATCCTAAAAAAGAACTTTCTTGTATTCAAGTATGTAGAAAATATTTTCTTTTAATAAGTATTTTTTGTTTATATATATACGAAATTAATGATAAAAAGTACTTGATACACGCAAAATAAGCACTTTTAAGTGTAAAAGATTACAAAATATTTGACATAGTTCTTTTATTGTTGTACAAGAGACTTGTATACAAGGAGAAGAAAAAATCTAATGTATTAAAAGCCTTAAGCTAATTTTAGGAGTGATATGAAAAGAAAAATCCCAGCACCTTATCTATTTTTAATTCCGTGGTTTATTGGAATATTATTATTGAAATTACTACCATTTGTAATTTCACTACTACTAAGCTTTACATCATATGATTTAGTAGATGCCCCATCATTTATTGGATTCAATAATTATATTGATATGTTTTTAAATGATCCAGTATTTATCAAATCACTATTTGTAACATTTAAATATGCATTTATAACAGTTCCATTGATTTTAGTTGTTTCATTATTTGTTGCAACCATTTTGAACTTTAAAATAAAA
>JBKEDG010000036.1:0-9092 GCA_047975285.1 Bacilli bacterium
AAAAGCATAAGGAAAAGCATGAACAAAATTATTTATATCTTGTAAATTAGCAACTACATGCAGTATAATATAAGTTAAATTATAATTATCACCATTTTTTTCTACCTTTTTCAAATTAGCAAAAAAAAGTTTTCTAACTCCATTATCATCGTTTATATAAGCTAAAATACTTATATTTTTCATATTATTGATGATTAAACTATAATCGATATCATCTAAAAAAATATTCGAGTAATATCCAATAGAACCTGTCTCAATAGAATTATATAATTTATTTGAATCATTATCTGAAATAATAAGCAACCTCATAATTATCACCTTTATCATTAGTTTATATATTTATTATATCATACATTTATAATAGCCCCAAATTATATTTAACAAAAAAACTAGATCTAATCAAATCTAGTTTTTATATAATATGTATATATTATTCATATACAGGTATACAATTTGCCATTGCAATAGATAGAAGTTTCTCGTTAGCATTATCAGCTCTTGAAACAAGAACAATTGGTATTTTTGCTCCTACTACGACACCAGAAAATTCGTAACCAGCAAGATACTTCATTCCCTTTGCTAAAGCATTTCCAACTTCAATAAAAGGACACATGAATATATCAGCTTTACCTCCTGCAAGATCACTAACACCTTTTGTTTTACAGGCTTCAACTGATACTGCATTATCTAGTTGTAACGGGCCACTTACTAAGCAATTTTTTATTAAACCTTCTTGATTCATTTCTTGTAGTTTTTTTGCATCTAATGTTGCTGGCATTTTATCATATACTTTTTCTTTAGCACATAAGTTTGCAACAACAGGTTTTTCTAGTCCCAATTCATTTGCAACTAAAACAGCATTATTAATAATATCAACTTTTTGTTCTAAAGATGGAGCAATATTTAAAGCTGGATCTGTAACAAAATATGATTTTTTTCCATCTTTAGTTAATAATCCTACATGACTAAGAAGTCTATTAGTTCTTAATTCATTTTCGCGTTTTAGTAATTCTTTAAGTAATACAGAAGTATCAATTAAACCTTTCATTAATACATTTGCTTCTTTTGATTTTAGTAATTGCATTGTTTTTTTTGCAGCATCTATATCATTATCTGCATCAACAACTTTAATATTATTTTTAGTTAATTCAGTACTGGTAATTACTTCATTAATCTTATTGGCTTGCCCAACAAATATAAAACTACATAAATCAAATTTAATAGCATCAATAACAGCTTCTATTGTTTCATTATCATATGGACACGTTACTACAGTTGTTTGATTTTTATTGAGAATCGCTTTTTCAAATATTGCTTTTTGACTAATCATTTTAACATCTCCTTTTATCTAATAAATAGAAATAGAGTTTTACTCTATTTCTTTAAAATAATTCTTCTATATTTTCGTTTGGAATTTCTAAAAATTCACTATCAATTGGCAGTTCAGATGTAAGAATTTCCTCAGTATAATCTTCATTTACGTTTGACTGCATAATCGTATTTTTAAAGAATTTTGCCCCAGTTCCTGCTGGAATAACCTTTCCTATAATTACATTTTCTTTCAATCCCTCAAGACGATCTATTTTACCACGAATTGCGGCATCAGTAAGCACTTTTGTTGTTTCTTGGAACGATGCTGC
Organism: Bacilli bacterium; assembly: GCA_047975285.1. Classification (GTDB taxonomy): domain Bacteria; phylum Bacillota_I; class Bacilli_A; order JBKEDG01; family JBKEDG01; genus JBKEDG01. Next base: position 1,641 of record JBKEDG010000036.1, read on the forward strand.
TGACAAGAATGAATCTGTCTCAAGCGAAGCTTTTGTAATACCAAGCACCACAGGTCTTCCAATTGCTGGAACTTTACCTTTAAGTAATGTTTCATTATTTCTATCTGTAAACTCTCTAACACTAACTAAAGAGCCATCTAAAAATTCTGAATTACCACTTTCAATAATTCTTATTCTAGAATTCATCTTTCTAGCTACGACCTCAATGTGTTTATCACTTATCTCAACACCTTGTGACCTATAAACTTTTTGAATTTCTTTAACAATATAATTTTGTACAGTCAAAATATCAGTAGCTTTTATTAACTCTTTAGGATCAATGTTTCCAGATGTTAGTTTTTGTCCAACATAAACTTCATCATTTACAGCAACTCTAAGACGAGACCCATATTGCGTTAAATATTTCTTTTCTTCAATATTATTTTTTATAATAATTTCATAGCGTTCACCATCTAGTGTAATTATATCTATTACTTTTCCAGAGATTTCAGTTATAAGCGCACATCCTTTAGGATTTCTAGCCTCAAATAATTCCTCAACACGAGGAAGACCTTGGGTAATATCATCAGCTGAAGCAACTCCACCTGTCTGGAAAGTTCTCATTGTTAACTGCGTTCCAGGTTCTCCAATTGATTGTGCTGCAATTATACCAACTGTTTCTCCTACTTCAGCAATTTCACCTGTAGCAAGATTTCTTCCATAACATTTAGTGCAAATACCATTTTTAGCATCACAAGTTAGCACTGAGCGAATTTCAACTTCAGTATTTCCATTATTAATAATTTTATTAGCAATTTCTTCATCAATAAATTCACCTTTAGATATAATAATATCACCTGTTGAATTATCAGTAATATCTTGATTAATATACCTACCTAGTAAACGATCATATAAGTTCTCAATAATCTTTCCATCTCTAGTATCAATAATATCTGCAACTTTTAATCCAAGTTCAGTTCCACAATCTACTTCCTGTAAAATAACATCTTGAGTTACATCAACTAATCTTCTAGTTAAATAACCTGAGTTTGCTGTTTTTAAAGCACGGTCCGCAAGTCCTTTACGAGCACCATGAGTAGAAGTGAAAAATTCAGAAACTGTTAAACCTTCTATAAACGAAGATTTAATTGGAATTTCTATTGGTTCTCCAGTTGGTTTAGCCATTAAGCCTCTCATACCTGCCAATTGTCCAAAATGGTTGATATTTCCACGTGCACCAGAATCCATTAACATATAAATTGAATTTTCAAAATTTACATTATCTAATACAACTTTTAACCTATCATATATTTCATCTTTTGTTTTTGTCCAAACATCTACAACTTTTGCGTATCTTTCAATATCAGTAATAAGTCCACGTTCAAACTGTTTTTGAATTTTATCTACTTCTTTATCACTTATAGAGATAATCTCTTCCTTATTATCAATTTCTAAAACATCATCAATTGAGAAAGTCATTCCTGCTATTGTAGAATATTTAAGTCCTAAGTCTTTTAATTCATCAAGCATTCTTGAAGTTTCGGTTGTTTTATATTTAGCAAAAATTTCTGCAATTATTCTACCTAAAATCTTTTTTCTAAAAGGTTCTACAATAGGAGTAGTCGCTAATTCTTCTTTGAAATTTGTACCTGGCTTATAAAAGTATTTATAAGGAGTACCCTGTTGAAGATTTTCTTCAGTTGGTTCATTAATGTAAGGGAATGAATCACTAAGAATGGAGTTAAATATCAATTTTCCAGGTGTTGTAACTATATATGACTCATTTTGCTCTTTTGTAAATGATAAATTATTAAGAGATTTTGCAGGTAAGATAATACGAGTATGTAAATGAATAAAATCATTTTGAAGAGCTATACTTACCTCATCAGCATCTAAATAAACATTCCCTTCGCGTTCAGGGTCTGATACTTCCATAGTTAAATAATAGTTACCTAAAACCATATCTTGTGAAGGTGTTACAACTGGTTTTCCGTCTTTAGGATTTAAAATATTATTTGATGATAACATAAGTAATCTTGCTTCTGTTTGAGCTTCTACACTTAATGGGACATGGACAGCCATTTGGTCTCCATCAAAGTCAGCATTGAATGCAGTTGTTACAAGTGGATGTAATCTAATTGCTCTACCATCAATTAGTTTTGGTTCAAATGCTTGTATACCTAGTCTATGCAATGTAGGAGCACGATTTAATAATACAGGGTGCTCTTTAATAATATCTTCTACGACATCCCAAACACACTCATCTACACTATCTATAAGCTTCTTAGCAGACTTAGTAGTAGATGCAATTTCACGTGCAGTTAATTCTTTTATAATATGTGGTTTAAATAATTCAAGAGCCATTTCTTTTGGCAATCCACATTGATACATTTTCAAATCAGGACCGACAACAATAACACTACGTCCAGAATAATCAACACGCTTTCCTAACAAGTTTTGTCTAAATCTTCCTTGTTTTCCTTTTAACATATGCGTTAATGACTTTAAAGGTCTATTTCCAGCTCCTGCAACAGCACGTCCTCTCCTACCATTATCAAGTAGAGCATCAACAGCCTCTTGAAGCATTCTTTTTTCATTTTGAACGATAATTTGCGGAGCGTGAATTTCTAAAAGTCTTTTTAAACGATTATTTCTATTAATAACACGTCGATATAAATCATTTAAGTCGCTTGTCGCAAATCTTCCTCCATCTAATTGAATCATCGGACGAAGTTCAGGTGGAATTACTGGTAAAACGTCGAGTATTAACCACTCTGGTTTATTACCAGACTTAACAAAGGCATCAACAACCTCTAAACGCTTTAATAATTTATTTCTTTTTTGTCCGCTAACTCGTTTCAATTCCAATTGAATATCATCTCGTTCACTTTCCAAATCAACTTGTTCTAACAAAGCTTTAATAGCTTCTGCACCTTGACCTGCTTTAAAATTTCTTCCATATTTTTCATAGTATGCACGATATTCTTTATCAGAAAGTAACTGTTTTTTTTCAAGTGGAGCAGCCCCAGGTTCAATAACAATATGTGTAACAAAATACACAACTTCTTCAAGATCTCTAGGTGCAATATCTAAAATCAAACCTAATCTTGAAGGGATGCTCTTTAAATACCATATATGCGATACTGGTGCAGCTAGTTCAATGTGACCTAAGCGTTCTCTACGTACTTTAGCTCTAGTAACCTCAACTCCACATTTATCACAAATTATTCCTTTAAATCTAACCTTCTTATATTTACCACAATTACATTCCCAATCTTTTGCAGGTCCAAATATTTTTTCACAAAATAATCCATCTTTTTCAGGCTTCAAAGTTCGATAATTTATTGTCTCTGGCTTTTTTACTTCACCATGAGACCAATTACGAATTTTATCAGGTGAGGCTAAAGCAATTTTCATTGCATCAAAATTATTTACATCCATTTTACACTCTCCTTACATCGTTTCATTTTCAATTTCAGCTAAAACATTAATAAAATTATCTTTCATTTCTTCTTCATCAATGACTTTTTCACTTAGAACTTCTTGAATTTCTTCACGCTCAAAACTATTCTTATTAGTGGTGAAATCATCATTATCAATCAATTCAACTTCTTCATTATTTTCATTTAACATCGTTACATCCAAAGCAAGTGATTGAAGTTCTTTAACAAGTACTCTAAACGATTCTGGAATTCCCGGTTGTGGAACTGTTTCGCCCTTAACAAGTGATTCATAAACTTTTACTCTTCCCATTATATCATCAGATTTTACAGTCAAAATTTCTTGAAGAGTATGCGCTGCACCATATGCTTCTAGAGCCCATACTTCCATTTCCCCAAACCTTTGACCACCAAATTGTGCTTTTCCACCAAGTGGTTGTTGTGTTACTAATGAATAAGGTCCTGTACTTCTAGCATGTAGTTTATCGTCAACCATGTGTGCAAGTTTAATCATATGCATAATCCCAACTGCAACTCTATTATCAAACTTTTCACCTGTCCTACCATCATATAAATCAGTCTTCCCATCAGAATCAAGACCAGCTTTTTCCATTAACTCGTATATTTCTTTCTTAGTTGCTCCTTCAAAAACTGGTGTTGAAATATATAAATCCAAACTTTCTGCTGCCATACCTAAATGTAATTCTAAAATTTGTCCAATATTCATACGAGAAGGGACCCCAAGTGGATTTAGCATAATATCAACAGCAGTACCATCTGCCATATAAGGCATATCTTCTTCAGGTAAAACAAGTGAGATAACTCCTTTATTACCGTGGCGACCTGCCATCTTATCTCCTACTGATATTTTTCTCTTTTGAGCAATATATACTCTAACCACTTTATTAACACCAGGACTTAAATCAACACCTTTATCAGTATTTTTAAACACTTTAACATCATGAACTACTCCCCCACTACCATGTGGAACACTTAATGATGTATCACGAACTTCTCTTGTTTTTTCACCGAAAATAGCGTGAAGTAATCTCTCTTCACTTGACAAATCAGTAACCCCTTTAGGAGTAACTTTACCTACTAGAATATCTCCATCTTTTACCTCAGATCCAATCATAATAATTCCACTATCATCCAAATACTTAATGCTTGATTCACTAACATTTGGAATATCACGCGTTATTTCTTCATCTCCAAGTTTTGTGGCACGACATTCAATTTCATAACTTTCAATATGAATTGAAGTGTAGATGTCATCTTTTACTAAACGTTCCGATATTATAACAGCATCTTCATAATTATAACCATTCCAAGTCATAAACGCTACTTTAACATCTTGTCCAAGTGCTAATTGCCCATTTTCACAACTTGGTCCATCAGCTAAGATATCACCTTTTTTCACCATGTCTCCAACTTTTACAATTGGTACTTGATTATACGATGTTCCTTGATTACTACGACCATATTTAATCATTTTATATTCATGAACACCTTTTTCTGATCTTACTCTAATTACTTTTGAATCAACATATTCAACACTTCCATCATTTCCACATATTATACAAACACCACTATCCTTAATAGCTTTATGCTCCATCCCAGTACCAACTCTAGGTGTTTTTGGACTAAGCAAAGGTAATGCTTGACGTTGCATGTTAGCACCTAGCAGTGCTCTAGCTGGATCATCATGCTCTAAAAATGGTATACATGCTGTTACGATTGAAACAATTTGTTTAGGGCTTACATCAACAAAATCTACTCTATTTTTATTAACAAGAATGTTTTCACCACGATATCTAGCTACAATATTATCCTCTAAAATATTATTGTTTTCATCCATTTTAATATTTGCTTGTGCAACAACACGCTTTTTTTCTTCATCTGCTGTAAGATACTTAATAGTATTAGTAACTTTCAAATCTACAACTTTTCTATACGGAGTCTGAACAAAACCATATTGATTAATTCTTGCATATGAAGCAAGTGAACTTATAAGTCCAATATTAGTTCCTTCAGGTGTCTCAATTGGACAGATTCTCCCATAATGTGAGTAATGAACATCACGAACTTCAAGTCCAGCACGATCACGAGTAAGCCCGCCAGGTCCAAGCGCGGAAACTCTTCTCTTATGCGTAAGTTCAGCAAGTGGATTTGTCTGATCCATAAATTGTGACAATTGACTACTACCAAAAAATTCCTTAATAACTGCAGTAATAGGACGAATGTTAATCAATGATTTAGGTGCGACAACATCAATTTCTTGAGTTGACATTCTTTCTTTTACAACTCTTTCCATTCTAGTAAGGCCAATTCTAAATTGATTTTGTAAAAGTTCACCTACTGATCTAATTCTTCTATTTCCTAAATGATCTATTTCATCAGTTTTTCCAATTCCTTCTTGAATATTTAAGTAATAACTAAGTGACGCAATAATATCGCTAATCGTAATATGTTTACAATTTATCGACTGGTCACATCCAATTACTTTTACCTTTCTCTTACCATCATTATCCGCTGGAGAATAAACTTCAATAATTTGCACTCTGTTATTTGTATCTAAATCATTATTTAATTTTACTTCTACCATTCCGTAACCTTCATTTAAAACCGGTTCAATTTTCGCAACTACTTCTGGAGTTATTAAATCACCATCTTTAGCAATTATACTGTCACCAATTTTTATATCTTGCGCTAAAATCTGGCCTTGTAAACGCTCTAAAACATTAAGTTTTTTGTTAAATTTATAACGTCCAACAGAGCTCAAATCATATCTTCTATCATCAAAAAAGCGAGAAATCATTAAACTTCTAGATGAGTCGACAGTAGCAGGTTCTCCAGGTCTTAATTTTTCATATAAACTAATTAAAGCTTCTTCTATAGAAGGAGTATCATCTTTTGATAAAGTATTCTTTAAAATTTCATAATCACCAAATAATTCAGTCATAGAAGCGTCACTAACTAAACCTAAAACACGCATAAATAAAGTTGCTGGCATTTTTCTAGTACGGTCAATTCTAATATTAATAATATCTTTTGAATCTAGTTCAAATTCTAACCATGTACCACGATTTGGTATTATATTACAGTTATAAACCTTTCTACCACTTTTATCAGTTTCCAAACCAAAATAAACACTTGGGCTTCTAACAAGTTGTGATACTATAACACGCTCAGATCCATTTATAATAAATGTTCCAGCTGGTGTCATTATAGGAATATCCCCTAAAAAAACATGTTGTTCTTTAATTTCTTTTAGTTGTTTAACTCCGTCAATCGTTTCATGAATACTAAGTCTAACTAAAACATTCAAACGTGCACTATAATTTAAATCTTTTTCTTTACATTCAAATGGAGTATATGCTGGTTCTCCAACTTCACAATCAATAAATTCCATACTTAAATTACCAGAAAAATCATTTATTGGACTAGTTTCATTAAGAATTTGCATAATTCCTTCATTTAAAAACCATTTAAAAGATTCTAACTGAACTTCAATTAAATTAGGTAATTCCAACCCGCTTTTAATTTTAGAAAAACTCTTTCTTTCAATATACTTTTTACTTTCTTCTATAACACTATTAGGCATTAAGATCCTCCTTCTAAGCACAAATGTACATAGTAACCCCATATTATGATTACACATTATATTATTATACCTTATGTAATCCTTAAAATCAATATAAATCATGAAATTGATAGTATAAAATTTTATCGGTTTGTCAATCATCGCAAACGAAGTTGTGAGATGAATTAGTCCTGCGTGCTATAATATTGATTTATGCAGGTGTACTGATAATATTTGGCACTTGAAAGTGAACTAGTTAGTGAAATTGATGGTAAATGTTTAACATCAACTTGAACACGTTCACTAGGATATGACATAGTTTCATACTCTTTAGGCGTAGATGTGATTATACCTTTACGTTTAAGTTTAACCAATAAATCAACTAAAGATAAATTTGGATTAAGTTTAACGTGATTATAAATTAATGTGTATTCTTTATTTGATGATTCA
>JBKEDG010000037.1:0-12274 GCA_047975285.1 Bacilli bacterium
AATATCAGTATCTCCAAAAAAGGTTTTGGATGAAAAATTATACTGTTGCTTGAAAATACCACATATTGTTGATATTAAATATATAAATGAATCTTTAAAATCTAAATTTTGAAAATTAGGTGGTGATAGAATATTAATGTTTTTATTTATAATATTTCTGCAACACTCATCTAAAATTTCTTCTTTAGCAGCAAAGTATTCATAAACATTTCCTTTTCCTAGACCTGCTTTATTTGATATATCTATAATTTTAATTTTTTTAAAGATCCAACTTCATTCATAAGTTCTATAGTAGCATCAATTATTAATTGTTTTTTACTCATTAATATTTTTCTTTTTTGAAAATCTATTTAATGCTTTATATAAAATCGGAACTAAAGTAAGTGTTAGAACTGATGCATAAATTAAACCACCAATTGTAGCAATTGCCATAGGAGCCATCATTTCAGCACCTTCACCAATACCTAAAGCCATAGTTGTAAGTCCTAGAATTGTTGTTAAAGCTGTCATAAAAATTGGTCTCATCCTTGTTTTTCCTGCTTCATGTAAAATAGTATCCATATCTTTATTAGATTTACCTAATTGATTCATATAATCTATTAAAACGATACCATTATTTACTACTACACCTGCAAGTACTACAAATCCTAAAATAGCAACAATTGAAACTGGAGTACCAGTTATCCATAATCCTAAGAAACCACCTGTAAATGCAAGGGGAATTGTCATCATAACAATAAATGGATATAAAAGTGATTGAAATTGAGCTGCCATAATCATATAAATTAATACAATTCCTAAAGCTACAGCATAAACCAATTGAATCATTGAATCTATTACTTCTTCACCTGCACCACCAAGTGTAACAGTATAACCTTCTGGAGTATTATATTCTTCTAAAGCTTTTGCAATTTCTGGATTAATTTTACCAGAATTGTACCCTTGTGCTATTTCAGTAGATACAACAATATTTCTATTTTGATTAGTTCTATTAATAACAGCATATCCTGATTCTTCAGTAACATCAGCAATATCTGTTAATTTAACATTTCCATAAATTGGAGAATTAATTGTAACATTTTTTAATTGCTTTAAAGTTAAATTATTAGTTACATTACTATTATAAACTTTTAAATCATATGAATCTGAGCCAAATGTAACATTAGTTATAACCTTACTATCAGATAAAAGTTTTGATACAGTCATATAAACATTAGCAGTTGTAAGTCCTTTACTAATTGCTTTTTCTTTATTTACTGTAACTTTAATTTCAGGAGCACCTTTACTAATACCCTTATCAATATTAGTAGTACCTTTTACTTTTGATATAATATCTGAAACTTCAACAGCAATTTTTTCTAAAGTTTCAAATTCATCACCTGAAATAGTAATATCAATAGAACTACTCATCATAGCGCTAGCTCCACTAGAGTCACCAGCTCTTACAATAGTTTCATATTCTAAATCTGATAATTTTTGTTCAATTAATCTTGAAATTTCAGTAGTAGTTTTTTCTCTATTTTCTTTTAATATAATATTAAATGAAGCACTTTCTTTACTACTACCAGCTAAATTAGCCATATTTCCACCAAGTGAAACACTAGTAGTATCAATATCTTTTATATCATCAATTTTATCATAAATTATTTCTATTGATTCTACCATATTATTAAATTCTGTACCAGATGGCATATTAAGATTAATCATAATAGTACCTTCATCACCTGCTGGCATAAATTCATAACCATTAGATGAGGCAAGTAATATACTTCCAATAAATATAACAATCATTGCAAATATTGTCATAAATTTATGTCTTAAAGAGAAATCTAATATTTTATCATAAATCTTTTTAAGTCTTAATAAATTGTCTTTTTTAGAACTTTTAGTAGGTTTTGTCATAGTTTTTGAAGCCATCATTGGAACTAAAGTAAGCGCAATTATTAAACTTGAGAATAGTGAAAAAGTTATTGTAAATGCCATTTGTCCAAATATTTCTGCTGTAAAACCTTTCATAAATATAACAGGTAAAAACACTGAAACAGTAGTTAAAGTACTAGCAAAAATTGGACCTGCAACTTCTTTTGCACCTTCAATAGCAGTATCATGAATTTTCATTCCTTTACCTTTTAAACGATAAATATTTTCAATAACAACTATTGCATTATCTACAAGCATACCTATACCTAAAGCAAGTCCACTCATAGAAACAATATTCATAGTTATTCCAGATGCATAAATCATTATAAATGTAGCTACTACACTTATTGGAATTGATAATCCAATTATTATAGTAGGTCTAATATCTTTTAAGAAAATAAATAATACTACAATAGCAAGAAATGCTCCTATAATTAAGTTATTTATAACACTACCTACTGAAGTATTAATATATTTAGCTTGATCTAAAAGTACAGTAAATTGCACATCATCAAATTCTTCATTAATTTTATCTATTTCTTTATTTATTGTAGCAACTACATCAGTAGTAGCATATGTACTTTGTTTTTGAAATGCCAATATTATTGAATTTTCACCATTAACTTTTGAATATTCGTCGATTGATTTATCGTAAAATTCAATAGTAGCAATATCATTTAAAGTAATTTTTGAAGATGGTGTAACAACTAAAGGTAAAGCTTTTAATTCTTCCATAGAATTAATTTTATCACTAACTCTAATTAAATAATCAATATTATTTTCATTAGTATATCCTGCTGGCATACTAAAGTTTTGTCCTTGTAAAATTCCTTCAATTGTAGTTAAATCAAGCCTCATAGCATTGATTTTATCATCATCTAATGTAACATGAATTTCATTATCAGTAGCACCAGTAGTACTAACACTACCCACTCCACTTAATTTTTCAAATCTATTAATTATTTCATTATTAACAAAATTTGAAAGTTCTTCTTTATTAGTATTTTCTTTATTAATTGAAACTTGCATCACAGGCATCATGTCTGGAGTGATTTTTAAAATCATTGGATTTCCAGCATTTTCTGGTAAATTTCCTTTAATCAAATCAATAGTTTCACGTAATTCAATAACAGCTAAATCCATATTTGTACCATCTACAAACTCGATTGTAATAATTGAATTATGTTCAGAAGAACTAGATGTAATATTTTTAACATTTGAAACTGTTGATAGGCCATTTTCAAGAGGCATAGTAACAAAATTTTCAATTTCTTCTGGAGAGGCACCTACATTAGTTGTAGATATAAGTGCATAAGGTAAATTCATACTTGGAAATAAGTCCGTTGTTATATTAGTTAAAGACACTATTCCTATTATTACAACAATTAATATAAACATCATTATTGTAACAGGTCTTTTAACACTAAATTTACTTAAATTACTCATAATTTTTTCCTTTCTTTATTATGATTTTGTGATCAATGTATAATTCTAGCATTTTCTGACTAGAAAGTCAACTAAATAATTATATGTTCTGATATTTTATATAAAAAACAACCATTTAATAGTTGCATGTTTTCAAAGACTAATTAATCTATAAACATTATAAGAGGGAACATTCATAAATCTTGCAGTAATACTACTTACTCCAATACCAGTTGAAACATAAAGAGTTGCACCATTAACTTGATAACTACCCTCAATATATTTTTGTCCTAAAAGAGGAGTAACTACAGCCCCTATAAAAGGTAATTTAACTTGTCCACCATGGGAATGACCAGATAGTACTAAATTACTAGATTGAATATCTAAAACATCTTTTATACAATCTGGTTCATGAAGAAGAGATATTGTAAATAAATCATCTTCAAAACTACTATTTTTACCAAAATTACTAGTTTTATAAGTACATGATTCATAACCATTGATTGCTATTTTCTTATAACTTTCATTATAAATGATATCAGTTTCATTATCTAAAAATTTAAAATTTGTTTTTTCAATTAATTTAGCAAAATAACTATGCTTGTGTTCATGATTTCCTGTAATTATATATTTACCTATAGATGCTTTAAAAGAATTTAATCCATCAATTATTTTTTCTTTTTGCTGTTCAGTAAAAGTTGCATGTTTGTCTAAGAAATCTCCGGTTATAACAATAATATCGGGATCCAAAGAATTAATTTCTTTAACAAGTTTATTCATTTTTTTTATACCAAAATTTTTACCATAATGAATATCTGTTAAGTGAATAATTTTAAAACCATCAAAACTATCTGGAATTTTTTCATTTTTTATAAAATAATCGTAATGTGTTATTCTATTAGGTTCAATAAATATAGCGTATATTACAAAAATAATTAATATAATAAATACATATAAACAAATAAACTTCTTTTTCATATTTTCACAACCATCAATAATAATACAATAAAATTATGCATAAAATGCATTATCATTGTAACTAATATGTTTTCTGTCTTTGAATAAGTATAAGCAAATGAAATGCCAAGAGCACTATAAGGTAATAAATGCACTAAAGAGGCAAAATCTCCTGCTAATAAGTAAGAAGATATATGAATAAATCCAAATATAAAACCACTTGCAATAATGTATATATTTTTATTTTTAATTATTTTACTTATTGACAATCTAAATATAAATTCTTCAACAATTGGAGCAAATATTATAATAGAAAAAATCATATAGATAGGCATTAAATATATAATACTATCAATATCAGTTTGATTTTGGGCAACATTAAAACCTAATGAAAGGATTATAGCATTTAAAATACCCATTACTACAAAACCAATAATCCATGAACTAAATCCAATACCAAATTGTTTAAAACTTAAATTATTTAATCCATCTAATATATCTTTTCTATATATATAAAAGATTATTATCATATATATTAAACTTACACCAATAAATACTGAATTTTTTTCAATTTCAGGAAATACTGCTAAAATAAATAACACAATAATTGGAAACAAAATTATTTGAAATAACCAATAACTAAAGAATGTTGAGATATTTACTATTAATTTTTTATTCATTATATCACCTAACTTATTATAACAAAAATAGTATAATTTTTCTATATTTTTTAATACTATTAATAGATTTCTTGCGTTTATTTTAGATTCATTATATAATTATATAGTCAGTTATTCAAATTGTTATTACAAAGAGAGGAGTTAAAATGATTAATAAAAAACAAAAGACTACTGGTGAAACTAAGTTTTTTACATTAGGTGGTCTTAGTGAAGTTGGAAAAAATATGCATTGTATTGAATATAATAATGAAATTATTATTATTGATTCTGGTATAATGTTTCCAAAAGATGAGTTAATGGGTATTGATTACGTATTACCTGATTTTACATATTTAAAACAAAATGAGGACAAAATTAAAGCATTAATTATAACACATGGACATGAAGATCATATAGGAGGTATTCCATTTTTAGTTACAAATGTCAATATTCCTGTTATATATGCCCCTACAATGGCTATTGGTTTAATAAAAAATAAATTAATTGATAGAAAAATTAAATATGACAACATTGAAACTGTTATAGATGATACAACGGTGAGAACAAATCATTTTGAAATTGAATTTTTTAGAACAAATCATTCAATTCCTGATTCATTTGGGGTAGTAATACATACACCAAATGGTACAATTGTTGAAACCGGAGATTTTAAATTTGACTTAACACCAATTGGTCCTTCAGCAGATTTGCACAAAATGGCAAAAATTGGAGAAAATGGTGTTAAATTATTAATTAGTGATAGTACAAATGCTCAAAATTCTGGTTTTTCAAAGAGTGAAAGCATAGTAGATAACGCTTTAAATGAAATTTTTGAAAGTCATAAAGGTAGAATAATTATATCTACATTTGCTTCAAATGTATATCGTTTAAAACATATTATTTCTACATGTAAAAAACATAATAGAAAAATTGTATCCTTTGGTCGTTCAATGGTTAATAATATTGAAATCGCACAAAATATGGGTTATATAGAGGAAAAAAATATATTTGTTGATCCACATCAAGTAAATAATTTTAAACCTAATGAAATTTGTATTTTATGTACAGGAAGTCAAGGTGAACCTTTAGCTGCTTTATCTAGAATTGCTAATGGAACACATAAACAAATAAAACTTCAACAAATGGACTTAGTAGTATTTTCTTCAAGTCCAATTCCTGGTAATGATTTAAGTGTATCTAATACTATAAATAAATTGTATATGCAAGGTGTTAAAGTTTATACAAATGCTTTTGTTAATGACATTCATGCCTCAGGACATGGTAGTAGTGAAGATTTAAAATTAATGCTTCGTTTAATGAAACCAGAATATTTTATGCCTGGACATGGTGAATATCCAATGCTTAGAGAACATGCTAAACTTGCAGTAGCAACAGGTATTCCAAAAAATAATATCTTTATTAATGAAAATGGTGATGTTTTAAATATTAAAAAAATCATTGTTAAAAAGGGCAAAGTCCCTGCTGAAGATATTTATGTAGATGGTAATATTGATAATATTAATGGTATTGTTATACGTGATAGAGTAATGATGGCAACTGACGGTATTATTGTTGTAACTTTAAATTTAGGTTTTAATAATAAAATTATTGGAAAAGTAAATGTAAATACTAGAGGATTTATATTACAAAATGAAAATGTTGGATTAATTAAAAATTTTGAGAGTTATATATTTAAACAATTAAATAAAAATTTGACTGAAAAAATGAGTAATAACGATATAAGAAGTTTAATAATAACTGAAATGAATCCATATGTAATTAAAAGAACTGGTAAAAATCCATTGATTTTACCTGTAGTATTAAATTTAAAAAAATAAAATCTTAAAATTAAATTTTTAAGATTTTTTTATAATAAAAAAGTACAACAGATTAGTATTGTCCTTTTTATAATTTAACTAATTATCACTATTTTGTTCTTCTTCTAAAGCATTATTAATTTGATCTTTTAAACTAATTATTTCTTTAGTTTTTTTTCTTTTTTTCTTTTTCTCTTTTTTAGGTTTATCTTTCTTTTTAATAGACTTAACTATTAATATTATTAAAAGTAAAAATGATAAACATCCAAGTCCAATTGTTAAATAAAAATAAATGTTTACTTCTTCTTTTTCCTCTAATAAAGGCATATACCTTAGAAATGTCTCCTCTTTTTGGTCATAAATATAAAATCCTATATTACCATTTACAATATTCATACCATATACAATATACATTCCATCAGCACTATTATCTAATTTAAAACCATTAATTTTATCACCATTAATTACAACAGAAACTTTTGAAAGATTTTTTGGAACCTCTACTTTAGAACTATCAGTAAAATACATTATAACTTTATTTAATGAATATTCTTTATATAAAGTAAATTCATCATTATCATGAACATAAAGTTCTGAATTTCCTTTTTCATCTTTTAATCCTACTAATCTAAGATTAGTAATTTCAGATATAAAACTGTTTACTTCTTGATCTTTGATCTTAATTGTCTCTTCTATATAATTAGTTGGTACTTCAAATACACCAGAATATTTTACTACAGTATATTCATTTTCTCCAACAGTTACTTTTATAGGATTTTCATCAATAACATTTAAAGTAATTTTATAAGTTTTTGTGTTTCCTTTTTCAGAAGTTACAACTATGTTAAATGTATTTGTACCTTGTGTAAGAGAAACCGTTCCAATTCCTGCAATTTTAGCTTTATTATCTTCTGTAGTAGCATTAATTTTAGCTTCCTTTATATTTTCTGGAAGTGTAACACTATATTCTAAAGTATTTTTATTAAAAGTTGGACTTAATGTAACACCTTCTACAGATAATGAGCTTAAATTATTATTATCTGATAATACTATCACTTCAGGTTTTTTAATTGTAATTGAAGCATTAGTAACATTAACAGTCATTTTTTCATCTGTATTCCAGTCAATCATATTGGTATTTTTAAGACTAACTTTAGTACTTCCTATTTTTAAAGCTTTAAAAGTATAAGTAAACGAAGCGCTCTTTGAGCTTCCGTTACCCACTTCTGCTTTTGAAAGACTTGTACTACCTTGAAGTTGCAACATACTTGAATCATAATTTACTGAAAATTCATAACTACCAAGTGGTGAGTTTGAAGATACTTTTACAGTAACTTTTACAATACTTCCTGGTGTAACAGTACTTCTATTACTACTTGCTTTCATATATCCAGTTAAGGCATTTAAATCTTTAGTAAAACTTAAACTTACAACAACCATAACTAGAAAAATTGAAATAAATTTACTAATATTTTTAATCATTTTATTCTCCTATTGAGTTATATAACTCGCTTTAAGTATATGCTTTTGCACCTTTAATAAATCAGCAATTGTAATACTTCCATCTTTATTAGTATCTGCTGCTTTTTCGTATGCTCTAGATAGTCTAGTGACTTTTAATATATGTTTCTGCATTTTTAATAAATCAGCAATAGTAACATTTCCATCACCAGAAAGATCACCACGATATATTAATGTATATGTATTAGTTGTTTTACCATAAATTGTAACAGTATCACCAGTTGAAATATTTCCACTAGTTTTTTCTTTACCATTACTATTTTTAATTACAACTGTAGATGTATTATTTTGTTTTCTAATATCATTTGATAATCCAGTAACACTAGTATTAAAATTATATATATTTCCATTATTATTTACTATATTTAAATTATTTAAAATTTGCTCATTAGTTACAGAACTATCAATAGAATCATCACGAAGCAATGTTACCGTGTATGTTCTTAAACTACCATTTTGAGCTGTCACTACTAAATTAACTGTTGTTGAGTTATTAGTTAAATTTATAGTTCCATCTCCTTTTATAGAAGCTTTACTATTTATTACATTACCAGATAGTTTAACACTAGTCGCATTTCCAACAGAATATGTGTAACTAGTTTTATCTAAATTAAAATCAGGAAGAGTAACATTGTTAATTTTTATATTTTTAAGTTTATTATTTGGATTACCTCCACTTGGAAGACTAGTCGAATTTGGCATATCTAAATATACAGGTATTTGAAATACAAATTCATTTGAAAGCATTCCCATTTCTTTATAAGAACTAGCCGTAGTACTTGATTCAGAACGTGGGGCCTCAATATTTGTCATATACTGATGAGTATAAATTGAATAATATGCATCAGGTGATACATTGAATTTTTGAAAATATAATGTATTTTGACCTTTATTAATATAGGAGTTTGCTAAAAATTCAGCTCCACCAGATATAGCTGCATAAGGATTTGTCCAAGGTCTTGAATATTTTGTTTCAAGATTTGATCCTTTTTCCCCACCATTTGCATATATTAATCCTTTTTTCCAATTGTCAACTCCACTTGTTGCACCAATATTAAAGAAATTATATAAACCAGAATAAGTTTGACCATTATATGTAAAACTATTACCACTTGTTACTGCAGATAGAGAATTACCTACTTCTTGTCTAGATCTAGCAGCTAAATGTATTGGACTAATATTTTTACTTACCGCTGCATCTACAAAGGCGGAAGCATAAGTTTTATTGCTTCCATTATAAGAAAAGAAGCCACTCATAAATGTATTATTTAATAATTTTTGCACAACTGATGATGTATGAAATTTTGAATTATAGCTTAATTCTTCAAATTGAAAAATATAAGATTCATTTAAAAAATTTCTTGGATCTAAATAGTAAGCTACTGTATCACTATTTGCTGCAAACCAATTAGTTCCGTCTTTAGCATACCAAGTATCTGTTACCCAATTATATGCACCAGATTCAGTTGAACGTCTAGATTGATCACGAATTCCACTAACTAAACTTTTACCAACGATACTTTGATTAGATACTACATCATCAAATTTTAAGTTAGTAGAAACTGCTTTAAATTTATAATTTGGATATAATAAATGAAGATCTACTAGTTTAGGAATATAACTTTCAGGAAACCCTTCTTTTCTTAAACTTTCTTTATATGACTCTATATCAGATTCATCAACCTCATAAGTTTCAGTTGTAACATATTTAGATAAAACATATCCAACATTTAACCCACTATATGAAATTTTATACCATTTATTACCACATTTATCTTGAATATCAGAAATTATACTAACAACTGCCCCTGTATCTAAAGAAGTTAGTACTTCTGCATTTGAAATACTTGAGCAAATACTATAAGCTTTTGGCTCTTTTCTTATATTAACACTTGTTCCATTTATATAACTTTTTGTTACAGTTTGAGCAGATAAATCATTTATATTAAAAATTGTTACTATTAAAAGAAACATTATAGTTATTATTGATTTAAAATTTTTATTCACTATATCACTTCCTTATCATAATGTCATACTAATTATAACAAAAAAACGACAAATTTATACTATTAAATTATAAGTTTACATAAATTAATTTTAAATATAAAAAAAGACATAAGTATTGATTTTACAAAATTTATATCTTTTTAAGAGCATAACAATTAGTTTAATCTTAGTATTATTTGCAATTTTTATTATTTTTAATCAAATCTATTACAATTTCCATATATATATTTACTACCTCTGATTCAGGATTATCAATAAATACTTGGTTACCAATACTAGTAACATTACTACCAATTGTTATATTAATTGAGATTAAACGCATTGTTTTCCATTATCACAACCCCTTTTGGAATAATAATGTTATCTTTGTTACCTCCCCCAATATCCTATAATTGTTGTTTTATCCTCGGTTTCATCACTATTTCTTTTATATTAGTTGACCTTTAAGCACGACAAAAAATTAAATTTTTGCTACAAGTACAATCTGTCCTTACAGTCCAGTTTGTACCATAAGTGTTGCACTAAATCCTGTATTTCCACCAACACCACCATTTGTTCCAAAAGCAAATATACCCGAATTTGTAGTCCTACTATAAAAACTTCCACGAATTGAAAAAACATGATTATTATTAACAAATAATGAATAATCAGAGTTCCAACTTGTAGAATTTGTCCCACTGGAAGATATTTCATACATTGTGTTACCATAATATCCACTATTTGAAGTATAATTATTTTCATTTGTATCAGTAGTTCCAATATTATATACATCTTTATATTTACTAAATGAATTATATAAACTTAGACCATAGATTGTGAGGTTAGATGAATCATTATTGATATATCCTGTTAGTTCCCATACTCCACCACTCATATCATATATAACATAATAATTTTCTGTAGTACTTGCTTTTTGTTCAATATTCGTATTATAAGCGTTTTGACATCTTGCATATGAATCTTCACTTACAGTATTTCCTCCACATCCTGTTTAAATGTACTACTATTGTTTACCCTGATTTCACTATTTTTTCCAAAAGTTGATTGTGCTAAGTATACTGAAACTCACCACTCTACAGCTTTTATCATATGTGTATCTATTCCATTTCCACTTGTTCTTCATACATATGTTGAATTTGTTTCCATATTACGTACTACTGTGAATATATTATTTATATTTCTTTTACACCTCTAATTTTAAGTTTATTGAATACTTTCAACCAAAACTTAGCAGATTCATTTTCTACAATCCAAATCTCTACTCCAACAAAATTAACACCTGATACTATATAGGGCACTTTCTTTATAACAACATTTTTTCTCTTACACTAAAATAAATACAATTAGGTATAAATCATCTACCATATAAATCTTTTATTTAATCGTTAATTTTTCTTGTAGATAAACCTTTACCATATCATATGTAATACTATTTTTTTCTATTATTGATATACCACGTTTATTTTTAAGAACTATTTAAATTTATTATTTCTATCCCTTGGTGTAACAAAAAACCAAATTCACTTTTAAGTATTGTTCTAACAATTTCATTTTTATAGTTATATTTATAACCTTTCTTATCATGTTTTGAATAACTCATAGTAATATCAAATTCTGTATTCATCATCGTTTGTATTGTAACTTTAAACATATCTTTTAAAGCATCTGTAATATCATTTACATTTTCTACATTATAATTTTCTAATATATATTTTACTACTTTACACAAAGTTTTTACAAATTCCAAGTATTTATAAAGCTAACTATTTTTTGATTAAATTAAGATAAATTTTTATCCTTCATAAATTATATTTGTACATCCTCCATGCCAATTAATTCCTAAACTTGTAAAATCAGTTTCTGATGATTTTCCTTGTATTGTAACGCTAGTTAAGTTATTATCATGAAAGGCAGAATTTCCAATAGAAGTAACAGAATTAGGGATTGTAACACTAGTTAAGTTATTAC
>JBKEDG010000038.1:0-1644 GCA_047975285.1 Bacilli bacterium
ACACAAGTTTCGAATGGGAAGATAGAACTTATAGCTTATATGAAAGTTCATGGAAAGAACAACGACAATATATTGATAATGTAATAAATAAACTGCCAGAACAATTAAAACAAATTGCACTAGAACAGTTCCAAGAAAGAACAATATGTCATGCAAATCAGAAAGCAGCCCCTTACCAAGAAATTGAAATAAATGATTATACGATAAAGATCAATGAACATGGAGCAATAAACTCATTAATAGTAAATGGTATACAATATGCTTCAAGCACAAATGAACTAGGGAAGCTGCAATACACAGTATTAGGTAATGATTCATATGAAAAATTAAGGAGACAATATCTGCGAGATATGGATAAACATTTCTGGGGAATTGACTTTTTAAAGCCAGGTATTGAACTACAGAACGAAATAGTTAATACAACAACCTACGACACATATGTCAAAGAAATTACAAGAGACGATAACAAGGTAATAGTTGAACTTTATATTAGTGAAGAAGCAACAAATAAATTTGGAGCACCGCAAACAATGTTTATAGAATATATATTCACAGACATCCTAGAAATAAATATTAAGTTAGCAGATAAAGATGCAATTAGATATCCAGAGATAATATCATTTGGGTTTAATCCGTTAGTGAATAATAAATCCAGATATAAAATAGAAAAATTAGGTCAACAAATAAATCCACTTGATATTGTTGCAAATGGTAATAAGTCAATGCATTCAATTGATGA
Organism: Bacilli bacterium; assembly: GCA_047975285.1. Lineage (GTDB taxonomy): Bacteria > Bacillota_I > Bacilli_A > JBKEDG01 > JBKEDG01 > JBKEDG01. Next base: position 740 of record JBKEDG010000038.1, read on the forward strand.
TAAAATATTATATGATGCTACAGATAAACGATTTACAATAGAAGCAGTTGACAGTAGAATACTAAGTATTGGAAAAATAGACAATTTAGATTTTGACAAATACGATACAGATATAAATAATGGTTTTAATTTCCACTTACTTAATACAACGTGGGGTACTAACTTCACTATGTGGTATGAGGAAGACATTCATTCAAAGTTTAAGTTAAACTTTAATAAGTAATTAAAATAAAAATATGAAAATAACATTAAATAGAATAATATGAAACTAATCACAAGTCATCAAAGGAAGTGATTAGTTTTCAATGTATCATAGATTATCTAGTATTAATCAAATAGTGTTATGATATAATATTAATAATATTAAATTCTTAAAGAATGTAAGGTGGTAATATGAAGACAATTATTGATAATAATGAAAAAGTCACATCAAATAGCAAACAAGTTGAAATCTTAAAAAAGAATTTTCCAAACTGCTTTGATAAAGAAGGGAGATTTTTACCTGATAAATTAAATTCAATTATTAATGATGAAGTTGAGATTAGTAACGAAAGCTATGAGTTAAATTGGTTAGGAAAAAAGTATGCAAGATTATTGGCACATCAAGAAATTACAACTATGTTAACAGAAGATACTGAACATAATTTAAAACCAGAGAATATAAATTCTCAAAACTTATACCTTGAGGGAGATAACCTTGAGGTTTTAAAACATATGGTAAATAGTTATAGCAATCAGATTAAAATGATTTACATTGACCCTCCTTATAATACAGGAACCGATTTTATTTATAAAGACGATAGGAAATTTACAGTTGAAGAACTATCAAACTTAGCAAATGTAGATGAAGAAGAAGCTAGACGAATTTTAGAATTTACAGAATCAAATTCTAATTCACATAGTGC
>JBKEDG010000039.1:0-2275 GCA_047975285.1 Bacilli bacterium
ATGATAAATATTATAAGTTAATGAAAAAAGCTTATTACGCCCAGATTACTCATATTGATTATCAAATTGGGAGGTTGGTTAGATTTTTACAGAAAAACAGTTTATATGATGAGACTTTAATAATTTTCACATCTGATCACGGAGAGATGTTAGGAGATCATCATATGCTAAAGAAATCTGTACCATTTAATGCCGCAATTAAAATACCATTAATAATCAAAGGATCAAGTATAAAGCCTAAGGTCGAAAACAAATTAATAACTCACATCGATATTATGCCAACTATTTTAGAGTTTTTAGATCAGAAAAAAGCCCATTTAGATGGAGTAAGTATTTTGTCTGACGAAAAACGTGATGTACTAGTAGGAGAACACCCGAGTGATAAAGGATGGAACTATATTATTGATGGTAACTACAAATACATTTGGGATAGCATTAAAGGGCAAGAATGGATATTTGATTTTAAACATGATCAACTGGAAATACAAAACCTTATAGGGGTGATTGATAATGAAACTCTTGAAATTATGCGTGATAAATTGGTAAACTCATTTAAAGAAAGAAATTTAACACAATTCCTTGATGGTAATAAGCTTAAAACAGGCAGTGTTTTACCTGCATGTGATGAAAATATCACTAATATAAACTTATAAAAAATAGTGAAATTTATTTGATAAGGAATTAAATACTTAATATATTTCAATATTACTGCATTTATTGTTTATTGCATGAGGATGTGGAATACAAATATGCCTTACTACGATTTGTTAAAACATGGTAATGTATTTACGGCAGTAAGTTAATTCATCCAAATATTAATGATATTTATATTTAGAATACACGTACGATTAAAAAAGATTGAGGTAGGACAAAAATGAAAAATGTTATTTTAATACTTGTAGATCAAATGAGGTATGATTGTTTGGGCTTAAATTCAGAAAATGGTATTTTTACACCAAATCTTGATATGTTAGCAAGCAAAGGAATAAACTTCCGTAAGTGCTATAGTGCGGTTCCGACTTGTATTGCAGCAAGAGCGTCTTTAATGACTGGACTATCTCCGAAAAATCATCATCGTGTTGGGTATCAAGACGGTGTAGTTTGGGACTATAAAAAAACAATGGCTAACGAATTTGGTAAGTTGGGTTATCAAACTCAAGCAATAGGGAAAATGCATGTATATCCAGAACGAAACAGAATCGGATTTGATAATGTAATTTTACATGATGGATATTTACATGCTAATAGAGTTAAAAAAGGATTATATGCAAAAAATTATGAATATTATGATGATTACTTGAATTGGTTAAAAGCGGAAAATGGATATGCTAGCGATATTATTGATAGTGGTATTAGTTGCAATTCTTGGGTAAGTAGAACGTGGATTGGTGAAGAGAGGTATCATCCAACTAATTGGGTAACTGATCAAGCAATTGAATTTTTTAAGAAACATGATCCAATGAACCCATTTTTTTTAAATATATCGTATGTGCGACCACATTCTCCATTAGATCCGCCAGAATTTTTTAATAATTTATATTCTCAAACAACTATAGAGTACCCAATAGGTAAATGGGTACTGACAGATATAAACAATAAAGATACAGAAGCACTTGAAATTAGTCTGAATAAAGATGTTTTAATGAGGACACGACGCGCATATTATGGGCTTATAAGTCATATCGATAACCAAATTGGTAAGTTACTTATTGCATTGGAGGAAAGTGGAGAAAAAGAAAATACGATAATTGCTTTTGCATCAGACCATGGAGATCAATTAGGAGAACATAACTTATTTAGAAAGGGTTTTCCCTATCAAGGAAGTGTTCATGTTCCCTTTTTTATATATGACCCTAGTACTGATAGGCAACAACAAAACAGTGATAAACTAATGGAACTCCGCGATGTATTTCCTACACTAATAAAAACAGCAACGAACCAATGTGTAGAAAATATTGATGGGGTCGATATCATGAACAATAAAGACACAAGGGAATATATTCACGGCGAGCATTCACTTGGTAAATATTCAAATCACTATATTGTAACCAGTAAATGGAAATATATTTGGTTTGATCAGACTAATATAGAGCAATTGTTTAACTTAGAAAATGATCCAAATGAATGTAATAACATATTTTTTGAACAAAAAGAAATTGCGAGGTCGTTAAGAAAAAAATTAATTGAAGAACTAAGCAATCGTGAAGAAAATTACGTTTCAAACAACGAGTTAGTTTGTAGAAGACCAAGGGTTGAAATTTTAAAGAGATAATAA